>JAYVNK010000552.1:0-2883 GCA_043758475.1 Comamonadaceae bacterium
TGGTAAACCAGTTGCCGCAGCAGGTTGCGGTGGTACAGGCGCATGGCGCCGGGCGACTGCATCATCATCACGGCCACGATCTGCTCTTTGGGATCGACCCAGAAAATCGTGCCGGCATAGCCGCCCCAGAAGTAATCGCCATCGCTGCCGGGCGAAAAGGCCAGGCCGTCGCTGGGGCGCACCGCCAGCCCCAAACCAAAGGTATACAGCGAGGGGAACAGCACGTTGCCGCCCGGCGTGGGCGCAATCGGAATGCGCGGCCCCAGGTGGTCGGTCGTCATCCAGCGCACTGTGGTGCGCGACAGAATGCGCTGGCCGTCCAGCACGCCGCCGTTGAGCATCATCTGGGCAAAGCGGATGTAATCTGGCGCGGTGGACACCGCACCCGCGCCTGCGGAATCATTGCTGGGCAGCCTGCTCACATCAATCAGCTTGAACGGCGTGCCAGTGGCCGGGTCTTTGTCAAACGATGCGGTCAGGCGCGGCGTCTTTGGCGCTGGCACGTAAAAGGCGGTGTCCACCATGCCCAGCGGCTGGAAGATGCGCTCGGCCATGAAGTCGCCCAGGCGCTTGCCCGATGCCGCCTCGATCACGCGGCCCAGCACGTCGGTGGACAGGCTGTATTCCCATGCCGTGCCGGGTTGGCGCACCAGCGGAATTTTCGACAGGCGGCTGACCTGCTCGTCCGGCGTCATGTCGCGCGTGTCAAAGTCGATGTTGCCGGGCTTGTAGAGGCCCGCTTTGGCCAGCGCGTCCTTGAACGCGGCATTGGGAGAAATTTCGCCATAGCCCAGGCCCGAGGTATGGCGCAGCAGGTCCTGCACGGTCATGGGCCGCGCGGGCTCGGTGCCAGTGGCCGTCTGCACCGTCAGGTCCTTGAAAGCCGGCAGGTACTTGGCCACCGGGTCCGACAGCTGCAGCTTGCCGTCTTCCACAAGAATCATCGCCGCCACCGACGCCATGGGCTTGGTCATGGAGTAAATGCGAAACAGCGAGTCCATCGACATGGCATCGCCCCTGGTGGCATCGCGCACGCCAAAAGCATTGGAGTACACCACCTTGCCTTTGCGCGCCACCATGATCGTGACGCCGGGCAGGGCCTTGTCGGCGATCTCTTTGCTGAACGCGGTGGTGAGCTTGTCCAGCCGCGCGGCCGACATGCCGACGTCAGCCGGGTTGGTGATGCGCACCGCAGAAAAAGCGGTAGGTGGCTGCAATTGGGCCAGCACGGATGGGGCGATGCCGCACGTCAAACCCAAGGCCAGGACGAGCGCCGCGACGGGCCTCACTCTCTTGAAGGTGTCCTTGCGGTTGCGCGTGGTTTTGCCCTTGCATGCGGCCATTGCAATCGATTGAAGCGGGAATGTCATGTCGTGTCTCCTTTGGGGTGAATGAGCCTTGAGCCACAGCAAGGATAGCATCCACACCACCGCCTGTGTTGCCTTTCACCTGTCAGGGACAATTCTCGCTGCCCATCTGACGAAACACGCCGCCCGTGCGCTGTGGCCAGTGAATATCAGGCATGCGCCTGCAATTGCGCCAGCGTGACGTAGTCAAGCGCCCGCGCGTGGGTGCTGGCCAGCATCACCGGTGGCGCAACGCCTGCACTGAGCGCTTCTTTCCAGCGCAAGGCGCACAGGCACCAGCGGTCGCCTGGCTCGAGGCCTGCAAACCGGTGCTCGGGCCGGGCGGTGATGAGGTCATTGCCCTGCTGCAATGAGTCCGCCAGAAACGCCTGTGTCATCCGCGCGCAGATGACGTGGGTGCCCGCGTCTTCTTCGTCGGTGTTGCAGCAGCCATCCCTGAAATACCCGGTGAGCGGGTCGTAAGAGCAGGGCACCAGCGCAGTGCCCAGCACATTCAGCGCCTGGGCTGGTTTGGGCAATGTTGCCAATGTCGATCAGGCCTTCTTCGCCCAGGCGCTGCACCATCCCTTGCCAGCCACTTGCTTGCCGGCAAACAGCGGGCAGCCACCGGCGGCGTCGGTCGGCTTGCCCTGGTACAAAACGCAGCTTGTGCACATCTGGTCGGCCGCGTGTTTGGGGTACTTGGTTTTGTCCACCTTGGCTGCGTCCGCCTTGTAGCCCAGCGCTACGGCGGTAGCATCGGTTTCGACCAGCATGGGGGCTTGAGCAAAGGCCTGGCCGGTGATCACGGCTGTGCTGCCTGCGGCGATCTGGATGATGAATTCACGTCTTTTGGTCATGGGATGTTTCTAAGTTTGTTAAGCGGAAAGATCAGGCTGAAATGTCAAACTGACGCGTCAAGCTGAATGGGCAAAATTGGCAGGCAGGCCATCGAAACCGGCAGTCCCCCGGGCTCCATTTTATCCATTCAGGCCCGCTTGGCTCCCCGCGCTGCAATACCCGGCGAAAGTACTCAGGTGCTTGGCAGCCAGGGCCTACACAGGCTCAAGATCTCGCCGCGGCCCGTCTGGCAGCGTGATGCCCATCGCATCGCCCGGCCGCACCACGCCGCCGTGGACGACGATGCCCATCACACCCGCCTTGCGAATGAGCGCGCCCTGGGGCGAGCGGTCAAGCACGGCGGCCATCAGCCCCGGCTGGAAGTGGTCTAGCTGCGCGCACGGATTGCGCAGGCCCGTCAGCTTGACTATCGCTGATTCACCCAGTTGAATCAGCGTACCCGTGGGCAGCCCCAGCAACGCGACACCTGCGGTCGTGATGTTCTCCCCCAGGTCGCCGGGCACCACCGCAAACCCTTTGGCCGCCAGCTCATCGAACAGCTCAGCGTGCATCAGGTGAACCTGGCGCAGGTTGAGCTGCGTGGGGTCGCGCGCCACACGCGAACGGTGCTTTACGGTCACGCCGCAATGCGCGTCGCCCTGGACGCCCTGGCCTGCGGTCAACCTGATGTGCTCAG
>JAYVNK010000553.1:0-8990 GCA_043758475.1 Comamonadaceae bacterium
ATGGCTGATGCCATCATGTATTCAATTGCCCAGGAATTCAAAGCCACCTTTTGGACGCAGGATGTTGACTACCAAGGCCTGCCCGGGGTGCAATTCAAGGCCCGAGCCTGACGCCATGATTGCCCAGGAAGATAAATCCGCCTTCCGCAACTACGCCGCCCCCCAGGTCAGCGAGACATTCGACACCGTGCGCGAGTTTTACCGCCTGAACCACCTGCACCAGACGCATGATTTCGTCAAAGCAAAAAAAGCAGAATTCCTGAGCTTCAACCGCCAGACAATGACGCCCTGGGCCGCGCTGGACTACCTCAACACCCTGGTGGACGACAGCGACCCCGACATCGCCCTGCCGCAAATTGACCACCTGATCCAGACGGCAGAGGCCATGCGGGCCGACGGCCAGCCCGACTGGATGGTGCTGACCGGCTTCATCCACGACTTGGGCAAGGTGCTGTGCCTGTTTGGCGAGCCGCAGTGGGCGGTGGTGGGCGACACCTTTCCCACCGGCTGCGCGTATTCGCCCAAAATTGTCTACAGCGAGTCCTTTTCTAGCAACCCCGACATGCAACGCGCCGAGCTGCAATCAAAGTACGGCGTTTACGCGCCAAACTGCGGGCTTGACGCAGTGCAGATGAGCTGGGGCCACGACGAGTACCTGTACCACCTGCTGCGCCCGCATTTGCCGATTGACGCGCTGTACATGGTGCGCTACCACAGCTTTTACGCATGGCACCGTGAAGGGCAGTATCACCACCTGTGCAACGCGCAAGACCGTACCATGCTGCCCTGGGTGCAAAAGTTCAACCCGTACGATTTGTATTCCAAGAACCCCAACCGGCCCACGTTAGCTGTGGTGAAGCCGTATTACGAAGACTTGCTGGCCAAGTACCTGCCGACCAGCCTGCAGTTCTAACCGGCAAGCCTGACAAGCTGCGCTGATATCACCACTTAAATCGGCGCTTAGATCAGCGCCTGAATCAGCGGTTAAAACAGCGCCAGTTCGCCTGCGGTGGTTTCAACGCATCCGCGCCCGCTGTCTTTGGCGCGGTACAGGGCGCTGTCGGCAGCCTCCAGCAGGGCTTCGGGCAGCATCTCCTGGTTGGATGTGGCCGTGGCCACGCCAATGCTCAGGCTGAGCCATGGCGACACCGGCGAGTCCCCATGTGAGATGCGGGCCTTCTCCATCTCGTCATTGCAGCGCTGCGCGACCAGGGCGGCCTCATGCTCGTCTGTGCCCGGCAGCAGCAGGGCAAACTCTTCACCACCGTAGCGCGCCACCAGTTCGCCCGAGCGCTTGACGCATGACGCCAGGATCTGCGCCACGCGGCGCAGGCATTCGTCGCCCGCCAGGTGGCCATACAGGTCGTTGTAGCGTTTGAAGAAATCAATGTCCACCATCACCAGTGACAGCGGTTGCTGGCTGCGCGCGCTTCTCTGCCACTCAGTCAGCAAGGTCTGGTCAAACTGGCGCCGGTTGGCAATGCCGGTCAGGCCGTCGGTGGTGGACAGGTGCGCCAGTTGCACGTTGGCGCGCTCCAGCGCCAGGCCTTTTTCCACCAGCTCGGTCACGTCCAGGCGCACCAGCACCAGGTCGCCCGACGCGGTGCGGGTTTCATGGTGCTGAAACCACTGCCCCAAACCGTTGTTTTTGAGGTCCGGAGCAGCGTGCTTGCCGCGCTGGGCCAGGCGCGTGGCAAGCCATGGGCCTTCCTGCCCCACGGCGTAGGGGATCAGGCCCCGGTTTAGCGCTTGGCGCAGCAGGTCTTCATGCGTTTTACCGACCGGGTTTTCGCATTGCAGATGAAAAAACATCTGCGGTGCCTGTCTGTTGCAGGCCACCAAGGTGTCGCTGCCATCGTAAATTGCAAATCCGGAAGGCATGGCGTCTATCGCCTCGCGCAGGCGCTTGTCGGCCGCCTGTGCCTGGGCTTGCGCCTGGCGCAGGCGCTGGTAGGTCAACTCCTCTGCGCTGCGCGCGTCCTCTGCCTCGTCCACCAGCCGTGTCAGCCGGTAGACAAGAACCACCGTGCCGGTCAGCCCGGCCCCGCTGAGCAAAAGCACAGCCAGCACAAAATACGTCGGGTGGCCCGCTGCCGCCATGTAGGCCAGCCCGGCCTCAGTCAAAAATACCAGCGCGAGCAATGACCACAGCCACCGGGCGCCGGTAATTCGGACGAATTGGGACAGTTGGGTCAAGGGTCGCCCGGGGCTTGAAGTTTGCGGGAGTGGCAATGTCAAAAGACACATTGGCACTGCGAATCAGGAATGTAAATTACCGGGCAGAAATTTGCCATCCCCCAAATAGGGGAGTTACTCAAACTTGGACGGCTCTTTAAGTGAAAAAAGGCACAAAAACCCGAAAAAAGATATGTCCAGACGTAAACTGAAATAAAACCATGACCAGTTTCACCCAAGCCCGACCCGCAGCGGCTCGGAACCCGCCGCTCCCGTGATTCCCCAAATACGCGGCTGGACCGATATTGTGCGCACGCCCCGGGCCAACGTGGGGCTGGGTGCCATGCTGTGCTTTGTGGCAGGTGCTACCAACGCTGGCGGTTTTCTGGCGGTGGGCCAATACACCTCGCACATGACGGGCGTGCTCTCAGCCATTGCCGACAATCTCGTGCTGGGCCAGTTTGCGCTGGTGCTGGCCGGCCTGGCGTCGTTGGTGGCGTTCATCTGCGGCGCGGCCACCACTGCGTGGATTGTCAACTGGTGCCTGCGCCACCAGCTGCGCAGCGCATATGGCCTGCCGCTGTTCCTGGAAGCAGTATTGCTGCTGATTTTTGGCCTGTTTGGCGCGGGCATCAACTTTTACGCAGGCCTGTTTGTGCCCCTTACCGTGCTGGTGCTGTGCTTCATCATGGGGCTGCAAAATGCCGTCATCACCAAAATCTCACATGCAGAGATTCGCACCACGCACATCACCGGGCTGGTGACGGACCTGGGCATCGAGATTGGCAAAATGCTTTACTTCAACCGCCTGCCAGGCGAGAAAAAAGTGCTGGCCAACCGCCGCAAGCTGCGCCTGCACCTGACATTGGTCACCAGTTTTTTCATTGGCGGTCTGGCGGGGGCAGTGGGGTTCAAACTGCTGGGCTATGTCAGTACAGTTGCGCTGGCGGCGATGCTGCTGGCACTGGTCTTGCGACCCATCCTGCAGGATGTTCGCGCGCACTCAATGCCGTGAGCCGATACGGACAGACCCAACATGACCGCGCCCGCCCATCACCCCAAGTCCAGCCCCAAGTCCAGCCCCAACTCCAGCCCCAACTCCAGCCCCGGCGACGGCCCCACTGTCAGCCCCGCCACAGCGCCCCCAAAAGCACAGGCAGCCGGGCACCCATTTGCCCCGTTCCAGCCCTATCTGGTCAAGTCCCTGCGCGGCTATTCCAACCAGCGGCTGCTCAAAGACATCAGCGCGGGCGTCACCGTGGGCATTATCGCCCTGCCTTTGGCTATGGCCTTTGCCATGGCCAGCGGGCTCAAGCCCGAGGCCGGCATTTTCACGGCCATCATCGCCGGGTTTTTGATCTCGTCTCTAGGCGGCAGCCGGGTTCAGATTGGCGGGCCGGCCGGGGCCTTTATCGTGATCGTCTACGGCATTGTTGAGCGCTATGGGTTGGCCAACCTCATCATCGCCACCGCGATGTCGGGCGTGATGCTGTTTGCCATGGGCTTGTTCAAGCTGGGCACGCTGGTGCGGTTTACCCCGGTGGCGGTGGTGATTGGCTTTACCAACGGCATAGCCGTGCTGGTGGCGCTGTCGCAGGTCAAGGATTTTCTGGGCCTGCAGGTGTCAGCCCTGCCCGCCAATTTTTTCGGCATTTTGTCCTCGCTGGGCGGCAATCTGCATACTTTCAACCCTGCCGCTGTCGGCCTCGGGATGGTGGCATTGCTCATTATTTTGCTGTGGCAAAACTTCATGCCAAAGATCGGACGGGGGGGGGGCCGCTGGTAGGCCACCTGTCGGTGGTGCCAGGCTCCATCGTGGCGCTTTTTGTCACTACGCTGGCGGTGGCGCTGTTTGGCCTGCAGGTAGACACCATCGGCAGCCGGTTTGGCGGCATACCTTCTTCCCTGCCGGGCTTTGCCTGGCCAGATTTTTCATGGGATTCAGCCCGCTTTTTGATCGTGCCTGCCACCACGTTGGCGCTGCTCGGCGCCATTGAATCCCTGCTGTGCGCGCGCGTCGCCGACGGCATGATTGATGACCGCCACAACTCCAACCAGGAGCTCATGGCGCAGGGCATTGCCAACTTCATCACGCCGTTTTTTGGCGGAATGCCTGCCACTGGCACCATTGCGCGCACCATGACCAACGTCAAAAGCGGGGCCACCAGCCCGATTGCGGGCATGGTGCATGCGCTAACGCTGCTGGTCATCGTTCTCGTCGCCGCGCCGCTGGCAAAAAATGTGCCTTTGGCGGCGCTGTCCGCCATCCTGATTTTTGTGGCTTGGAACATGGGCCAGTGGCGTGAATTTGTCAACCTGCGCCAGTACCGGGTGCCTTACCGCGTGATCCTGCTGTCGGTGTTTTTTCTGACGGTGATTTTTGATTTGACCGTGGCGGTGGAAGTGGGCCTGATTGCCGCCTGCGTGACCTTCATCTACCGTATCTCCAGCCTGTCCCGCTCTGAGCAACTGTGCGCGGCCCAGCAGCCGGTGCTGGCGGGGCAAGAGGGGCAAGAGGGGCGGATTGCGGTCTACCGCCTGTATGGCGCCATTTTCTTTGGCGCGGTAAAACTGGTGCAGGAAATTGAGGGGCGCCTGCCCACGCACACCCTGGTGCTGGACCTGAAAAACATTATCTACATGGACTCATCGGGCGTCGATGCCCTGATGGAACTGGTGCGCTCCTGCCATAAAAATGATGTGCGGCTGGTGGTGTGCGGGCTGATGCACCAGCCGCTGGACATAGCGCGGCGCAGCGGGCTGCTGGCGCAAATTCAGCCTGCCGAATTGCAGCCAGATTTGGCCAGCGGGCTGGCTTGCGCCATGACTGACCAGGCTGCTGACCAGGCTACTGGTTTGGCTCCAGCGCCGGGTCCCTGACAGACCGCGTTGACACAACCCGCAGATCAGGGTTGAACACCACGGTGAAAATTTTCGAATCTACCGTGTTGACGCCATCGCGGTAACGCCAGTCGTAGTGGATCTCGCGCAGTTGCTCAAAGGGCGTGACCTTCATGGGTTTGCCGAGCATTTTGCGCACGTCTTCCATCATCGCGCCGGGCTGCACTTTGGCAAAATTTTCCTTGTTGAGCACCTGGCGAAGTGCGCTCATCTTGCCGTCTGTGCCGATGGTGATCATGTAATTCTGGTAGCCGGCGGGCTGGCGGTTGTACTCCAGCGTGCGCCCGCCATTGGCGGCGTCCCAGATTTTTTCGGGCTCGCCAAAGCGCGCCCGCACGTCGACTTCGGTGGACACGCCCTCTTCGAGTTCAACAATGCGCTGGTTGTCGCAGGCCACCAGCGCCAGCAGTGCTGACATCAATCCCATGATCCAGATCCCCTTCAACATTTTTAACATCGTCGCCCCTGTAAAATTGCCCAATGAGCTTCAACCTAACGCACATCTTTCGCCGCCCCGACTATAAGTCCGAAGTAACCCAGTTCATTGACAAGATGAAGGCTGACAAACCCGTGCTTGAGTCCCAGCAGCGCGCCGGGCGCGAACTGCTTTGGGACAAAAACGTAGACCGCAGCGCCTGGAGCGAGTACCGCGAGGCGCAAGTCGCGCAGCAGCCTTACGTGTACCAGACGGACGCGAAGTAGCAGGGCGGCCGGCCTGACGGCATTGCCGCGATGTTCGTGGGCCGTCTGCGGATTGTTGTTTCGCCAGTTGCCCGCCCATCGGCAAAAATACTAGCGTTGTGGCGCCTGCAGCACGCCAAAAGCCGTTTTTTGCCGTTGTTGAGCAATTTCAGGCAATTTTTTTATCAAATCGGCCTGTAGCCCTCGTCCACACTGCATTATTAGCTATAAATATAGTAGTATTTTGATCACAAACCCATGTCCACGACCGTTGACCCCAGCGCGCTGATCCGGGCCCGCGAGCCCGACCCCGCTGCCATGCCCGCCGTGGTGGACCAGGTGGCCCTTGCGCGCCTGTACGGCGAGCCGCTGTTTGCGATGCCGCAGGACTTGTACATCCCGCCCGACGCGCTGGAAGTGTTTCTGGAGGCCTTTGAAGGCCCGCTGGACTTGCTGCTGTACCTGATCCGCAAGCAGAATTTCAACATTCTTGACATCCCGATGGCGGGCGTCACGCGGCAGTATCTGGTCTATGTGGATGAGATCAAGGTCAGAAATCTGGAGCTCGCGGCCGAATACCTGCTGATGGCGGCGATGCTGATCGAGATCAAATCCCGCATGCTGCTGCCCCCGCGCAAGGTGGCCGAAGGCCAGGAGCCCGAAGACCCGCGCGCCGAGCTGGTGCGCCGCCTGCTGGAGTACGAGCAGATGAAGCTCGCCGCAGCCCGCCTCAACGCCCTGCCCCAGCTGGGCCGCGATTTTCTCAAGGCGCAAGTGTTCATTGAACAATCGATGCAGCCGCGTTTTCCGGACGTCAACGTGGTCGATTTGCAGGACGCCTGGCGCGACATCCTGAAGCGCGCCCGGCTGGTGCAGCACCACACCATAACACGCGAGCAGCTATCAGTGCGGGAGCACATGAGCATTGTGCTGCGCCACCTGCAAGGCCGCAAGTTTGTCGAGTTCGAAAACCTGTTTGACGCCTCCAAAGGCTCGCCGGTGCTGGTAGTGACCTTTTTGGCCCTGCTGGAGCTGGCCAAGGAAACCTTGATTGAGATCACCCAGGCGGAGGTGTTTGCACCGATTTATGTGAGGCTGGCCTTTACACCGGTGTGAAGGGTCCAGCCAGTCACCTTGCGCAGCGCCGGCCAGGTTCACTGACAAATCCGGATTCGGGTCAGCCATAACCCCGTCGCCCAGTTTGGACCGTCGGTCGATGCGTTGGTACCCGTCAGCGGGGCGGCGTGCCACGTCGGCCTGATCCAAACGACGCCCAACGACGATGCGGCACGCGCTGGAGCACGTACTATAATTTCAATAGCTTCTTATGCACTGTAGACAAGGGCTAGAGGCCATTTTTATAGCTAAAATAGGGCAAACTGCTTAAAATCACCCCATGCACATCCATATTCTCGGTATCTGCGGCACCTTCATGGGCGGCCTGGCTGCTCTGGCGCGCGAGGCGGGCCACAAAGTCACCGGCTGCGACGCAGGCGTCTACCCGCCCATGAGCGACCAGCTTCGCGCCCTCGGCATTGAACTGATCGAAGGATTCGGGGCAGACCAGCTTGCTTTAAAGCCCGACATGTTCGTCATCGGCAACGTCGTCAGCCGCGCCCACCTGCCCGATGGCATACCCAAATTCCCCTTGATGGAAGCCATTCTGGACGCTGGCCTGCCCTACACCAGCGGCCCGCAATGGCTGGCCGAGCACGTGCTGCAAGGCCGCCACGTGCTGGCAGACGCCGGCACCCACGGCAAGACCACCACCACTGCCATGCTGGCCTGGATCCTGGAAAGCGCGGGCCTGCAGCCTGGGTTTCTGGTGGGCGGTGTGCCGATGAATTTTGGCATCTCCGCGAGACTAGGGGGTGGGGCGGCTGTGCCCCCTGCGCAGGTCAAGGAGGAGCCCGCAAAGCGGGCGGGGGACACGGAGCAGGGGGCGCAGCCGCCCCACCGCCGATGCTTCGTCATTGAAGCCGACGAATACGACACCGCCTTCTTCGACAAACGCAGCAAATTCGTCCACTACCGCCCGCGCACAGCGGTTTTGAACAACCTCGAATTCGACCACGCCGACATTTTTGACGATCTGGCCGCGATTGAGCGCCAATTCCACCAGCTGGTGCGTACCGTGCCAGCCCAAGGCCGCGTCGTCGTCAATGGCCTGGAAGAAAGCCTGGTCCGTGTGCTGAACGCAGGCTGCTGGAGCGAGGTGCGCAGCTTCGGCGCGGCGGTCAGCGACTTCACCGCGCAAGGTGAGCCGCACGCGTTTGACGTGTTGTACCAAGGCAAGCCGGTGGGCCGCGTAGAGTGGGCACTCACCGGCGTGCACAACCAGCTCAACGCGCTGGCAGCCATTGCCGCTGCCGAACATGTGGGCGTGTCGCCGGCCGACGCCGCCACCGCGCTGGCCAGTTTTCAGAACGTCAAGCGCCGCATGGAAATTCGCGGCGCGGTGGGCCAAGGTTCTGTGGCCATCACCATCTACGATGACTTCGCCCACCACCCCACAGCCATCCGCACCACGATCGACGGCCTGCGCCGCAAACTCGGGCCAAAGCTGGCGTGCCCGCAGCGCATCCTGGCCGTGTTCGAGCCGCGCAGCAACACCATGAAACTCGGCGCCATGAAAGCCCAGCTCCCCTGGAGCCTGGAAGACGCAGACCTCGCGTTTTGCCATGGCGGCGGCCTCGGCTGGGACGCCCGTGAAGCGCTCGCCCCCATGGGCGCGCGGGCGTTTGTGGCGGATTCCATTGATGAATTGGTGGGACAAGTGGTTGCCCATGCCCGCGCTGGCGACCATATTGTGTGCATGAGCAATGGCGGGTTTGGGGGAGTGCATTTGAAGCTGCTGCAGGCGCTTCAAAAATAGGAGCTACTTATGCACAGCGCACAAGGGCTACAGGCCTATTTCTCCGGTTTTTTGCAGAAACGCACGGCCAGTACACCCCAGCAGGTTGCAGTTCTGGAAGATGAACTTTTTCACCCAATGCACGTAGACTTTTTCAGTGCTCAGGCTATAGTGCAAATACCGAATGCGCTCCCGAACCTGATCCAGAAGGCGGATTGACTTCAAAGGCGCGTTGCCGGGTTTCATGGTTCAAATTATAACTGTATAAACCAACAGTTTAACCATTGAAACCCTTGCTGAGAAAGACTTTTGGAAGATTTTTATGAACGCATTACATTGCAACGGGTGTTTTACTTTGCAGGTTTTGCGGTGTACATTA
>JAYVNK010000554.1:0-2874 GCA_043758475.1 Comamonadaceae bacterium
TTTCCCTATGAAACACGCATTTTCTCCAGTAGCATCCGCAATGCCAGTGAAGAAGCAGTTTTTCGCTGGTGATTAATCAACTTCTAGAAGGACAATTCAATCATGGCAACTGCAAAAAAAGCTCCCGCGAAAAAAGCTGCACCTGCAAAGAAAGCAGCACCCGCGAAAAAAGCACCCGCGAAAGCGGCAGTCAAAGCGACAGTAAAAGCACCGGCAAAAAAGGCAGCGCCTGCGAAGAAAGCAGCGCCCGCCAAGACCGCCGCTCCGGCCAAAAAGGCTGCTGCAAAGAAGGCCCCCGCTGCAAAGCGGACCGTCAATGCCGCATTCATGAAGGCATTGACACCCAGCGCCGCGTTGGCCGCGATTGTGGGCGCAACCCCACTGCCGCGTACCGAAGTGGTCAGCAAGCTGTGGGTTTACATCAAGAAAAACAAGCTGCAGGACGCAGTCAACAAACGCATGATCAACGCTGACGCCAAGCTGAAGGAAATCTTCGGCAAGATGCAAGTGTCCATGTTCGAGATGGCGGGCCTGATCGGCAAGCACCTGAAGTAAACAGCTTTTTGCTGTTACCCTGAAAGGCCGCAGTAATGTGGCCTTTTTTTGTGGCCTTTTTTTGTGGCCTTTTTTGCGGCCTTTTTTTTGCCGTTGAACTGGAAGTATCTGCCTTCCCCTGTCTGTAACTGATGCTGCGCTTCATCCTGACCCGAGTGAGCCTGCTCATCCCGACGTTTTTGGGCATGACGCTGGTCGCGTTTCTGCTGATCCGCCTGGTGCCCGGCGACCCGATTGAGACCATGGCCGGCGAGCGCGGCATCGATGCGGTGCGCCACGCTGCGCTGCTCAAGGAATACGGCCTGGACCGGCCCGTGATGGTGCAGTACGGCATCTACATCGGGCGCGTGCTGCACGGCGATCTGGGCAAGTCCATCATCACGCACGAGCCTGTTTTGCGGGAGTTTGCGGCGCTGTTTCCGGCGACTCTGGAGCTGGGTTTTTGCGCCATCGTGTTTGCGCTGCTGCTGGGCATTCCGGCGGGCATCATTGCGGCCGTGCGGCGCAATTCGGTGCTGGACCACGGCGTGATGGGCGTGGCTCTCACCGGCTATTCAATGCCCATTTTCTGGTGGGGGCTGCTGCTCATCCTGCTTTTTTCGGTGCAATTGGGATGGACGCCGGTGTCGGGCCGGCTGGACGTCAAATACTTCATCGAACCCACCACCGGCTTCCTGCTGGTTGATTCCTGGCTATCGGGCGAAAAAGGCGCTTTCCGCTCTGCCGTGTCCCACTTGATTTTGCCGGCCATCGTGCTGGGCACCAACCCACTTGCGGTGATTGCCCGCATGACGCGCTCCGCCATGCTGGAGGTGCTGGGTGAAGACTACATCCGTACCGCCCGCGCCAAGGGCTTGTCTACCCTGCGTGTGGTCGGCCTGCACGCGCTGCGCAATGCGCTGATTCCGGTGGTCACGGTAATTGGCCTGCAGATTGGTGTGCTGTTCACCGGGGCAATTTTGACCGAGACGATTTTCTCGTGGCCCGGTGTGGGCAAGTGGCTGGTGGAAGCCATTGGCCGACGCGATTACCCGGTGCTGCAAGGCGGCATCTTGCTGATTGGCACCATGGTGATGGCCGTCAACCTGCTGGTTGATATTACCTACGGCATCATCAACCCGCGGATTCGGCATCAAAGGTAGGCAAAAAAGATGAGCACGGTCATTCAGCCCACTGCCCAGCCCAACGCGATGGGCCAAGCCAGCCAGGCCGCACCGCTACATCCATTGCGCGAATTTTGGGGTTATTTCTCTGCCAACCGGGGGGCGCTTGCAGGCCTGATCATCGTCACACTGGTGTTGCTGGTGGCGCTGTTTGCGCCGTGGATTGCGCCCTATGAGCCGCAGTTGACCGACAGCACAGTATTTTTAAAGCCGCCGTTCTGGCAAACAGGCGGCAGCACGGCGCATCTGCTGGGCACCGATGCCATTGGGCGCGATATCCTGTCACGCCTCATCCACGGCGCGCGGCTTTCTCTGGTGATTGGCGTGGCCGTGGTGGCCATTTCGGTGGTGGTTGGCACCATCCTGGGTTTAACGGCAGGCTACTTCAAAGGCGTGTACGAGATCGCCATCATGCGGCTGATGGACATCATCCTCACCCTGCCCAGCCTGCTGCTGGCGATCGTGATTGTGGCCATTTTGGGGCCGGGGCTGATGAACGCGATGCTGGCGGTGGCCATTGTGGTGCTGCCGCACTACGTGCGCATCACGCGTGCGGCGGTCATCTCGGAGACGTCGCGCGACTACGTGACGGCGGCGCGCATGAATGGCGCGGGCCACTTGCGCCTGATGTTCAGCGAGGTGCTGCCCAACTGCACTGCGCCCTTGATCGTGCAGGCATCGCTGGGCGTGTCCACGGCTATTCTGGACGCCGCAGCCCTCGGCTTTCTGGGCCTGGGTGCACAGCCGCCGTCGCCCGAATGGGGCACCATGCTGGCTGATGCGCGCGAGTTTGTGCTGCGGGCCTGGTGGGTGGTGACTTTGCCTGGCTTGATGATCTTGATCACCGTGCTGGCCTTCAACCTGCTGGGCGACGGACTGCGCGATGCGCTGGACCCCAAGCTGAAGCGGTAGCGGAATCAGAGCAGCAGAATCAGCCATGGCATTGCTTGAAATCAAAAACCTCTGCGTCGAGTTTCCGTCGCAGACCAGCGTGATGCACGCGGTAGACGGCGTCAGCCTGACCGTGGAGGTCGGGGACGTTCTGGGCATTGTGGGCGAGTCTGGCTCTGGCAAAAGCGTCACCATGATGGCCCTGATGGGCCTGGTGGCGTACCCAGGTCGGGTGACGGCCGACACACTGCGCTTTGATGGTCAT
>JAYVNK010000555.1:0-2874 GCA_043758475.1 Comamonadaceae bacterium
GCGGCAGCGCCTTGCCAACGTCGATCTGGCGGGCGAATTCCAGCCCACCCACACCGCCCGCACCATGGACCCCCGGGCGCTGGCGATGGCGCTTGACAAACTGCTGCCCCAAAACCGCAACGCGGTGTATGACGCCGGCAATTTTTTGCAGATCATGCCGTACATCTCTGTGCCGGGGCCGGACCACATCAAGAACACAATGGATTTTGCGTCCATCGGCATGGGCTTTGGCACGGCGCTGGGCTTTGCCATCGGCACGCCGGACCGCACCACGGTGCTGTTCATCGGCGACGGCGGTTTTCTGATGACGCTCAGCGAACTGGAGACCACCGCACGCGAAGGCATCCCGCTGGTGATTGTGCTGATGAACGACGGCGCATACGGGGCCGAGCTGCATTACCTGAAGATGCGGGACATGCCGGTGGCAACGGCTGTCTTTGCCGACATTGACTTTGCCCCTGTCGCCCAGGCCTTTGGTTTTGAGGCGCACACCGTGCGCAATCTGGATGAATTGCAAAAGCTCGCGCCCATGCTGCAAAACCCGCAGGGCCCGCTGCTGCTGGACTGCAAGATAAATGCTTCGGTGGCGGCTGCGTTTTTGCTTGAAACGGTTGAGCACGAGCGGCGCAAATCTTGACGGACAGCCTCGAAAGCCCCATGCCCGACATGTCCAGCTCCGACGTGTGTATGCCAGAGCACTTTGATGTGATTGTCATCGGTGCCGGTTTCGCCGGCCTGCACATGCTGCACCGGGCGCGCAGCATGGGTTTGTCGGTGAGAGTTTTCGAGGCCGCCGCCGGCGTGGGTGGCGTCTGGCACTGGAACCGTTATCCCGGTGCGCGCTGCGACGTGGAAAGCCTTCAGTACTCGTACTCTTTCTCCAGCGAACTGGAGCAGGAATGGGTCTGGACCGAAAAGTACGCTGCACAGCCCGAAATCCTGCGCTACATCCAGCATGTGGCAGAGCGCTTCGACCTGTGCCGCGACATCACCTTCAACACGCGTGTCCAGGCAACGACTTTCGATGAGCACGCGGGCCGCTGGAACCTTCGCACCGACTCCGGGCTGGTTGCTTCGGCCCAATATTGCGTGATGGCCACGGGTGCGCTGTCGATTGCGCGTCTGCCCGACCTGCCGGGCATCGAAGCTTTTACCGGCAAGATTTGCCACACGGGTGCCTGGCCGCACGCCGGTGTTGACTTCACCGGCAAGCGCGTCGGGGTCATCGGAACCGGCTCCTCGGGCATCCAGGTAATACCGGCCATAGCGAAGCAGGCGGAACAACTGGTCGTCTTCCAGCGCACTGCCAATTTTTCCATTCCGGCCTGGAACGGGCCACTTGCGCCTGAAGCGCAGCGTGCCTGGAAGGCCGTCTACCGCGAGCACCGCAGCCGTGCGCGCGAGTTGGGAACGCTTTATGAATTCAGCGCCAGGGCAGCTTCGCAGGCCAGTGCGCAGGAGCAGGCCAGCGAGTACGAGCGGCGCTGGAACAAGGGTGGCGTCAACTTCGTTCATTCATTCAACGACCTGATGCTTGACAAGAGCGCCAACGATACGATCGCCGATTTCGTACGCGGGAAGATACGTGCCATTGTCACGAACCCGGAAACGGCAGAAGCCTTGTGCCCGAAAGACCATCCCCTGGGCACCAAACGCATCTGCGTGGACACCGGGTACTTCGAGACGTACAACCGCGCCAACGTCACGCTGGTTGACCTGAAGCGCACGCCGATAGCGCTGGTGACGAGCAACGGCGTGCAAACCACCCATGCCGGCTCCAGAACTGATTTCGAGCTTGACGTGATGGTCTGCGCCACCGGCTACGACGCACTCACCGGGGCCGTGCTCAGCATCGACATCCAGGGCCGCGCTCGCCAGTCGTTAAAGCGGAAATGGGCCGACGGCCCGCGCACCTACCTTGGCTTGATGACCAGCGGTTTCCCGAACCTGTTCATCATCACCGGCGCAGGCAGTCCGTCGGTGCTGGTCAACATGATCGTCGGCATTGAACACCACGTCGAATGGATCTGTGACTGCATCGGCCATTTGCGCGAGAACGGCCTGAACACCATTGAGGCCACAAAAGCGGCTGAAGACCGCTGGGTCGAGCACGTGAACCAGGCTGCCAACAAGACGCTGTTCCCCTTGGCCAATTCCTGGTTTCTGGGGGCCAACATTCCTGGAAAACCCCGGGTCTTCATGCCCTACGTGGCGAAGATTGGCGTCTACCGCCAGGAGTGCCAGCAAGTCGCTGACCAGGGCTACGAAGGCTTCAACCTGGAACGGCTTGCTTCAAATTCAACGCGACTGAAGGAGATGTCATGAAACTAGGTTTTTTCACCATGCCCATGCACCCGATTGGCAAAGACTGGCAGACCTCGCTCAAGGAAGACCGTGAAGCCTTCATCCTCGCCGATGACCTCGGTTTTGTCGAGGGTTATGTGGGCGAGCACGCCACCGATCCGGAAGAAAACATCACCTCCTCTGCCCTGTTTCTGGCCACACTGGTGGACGCGACGAAGCGCATGAAACTGGGCACCGGCACGCTCAACATGCCCAACCACCACCCTGCAGCCATCGCCGCGCAAATTGCCATGCTGGACCACCTGCTGGGTGGGCGGTTTATTCTGGGCATCAGCCCCGGCGCACTGCCATCCGATGCCGAGGCGTTTGGCAACATGGACCTGCCGCGCCCCGCTATGTTCCTGGAAGCCATCAACCAGGTGCTGCAAATCTGGGCCAAGCAGCCGCCGTACAACATCAAGGGCGAGCACTGGAACATTTCGACCGCGCGCACCTACATCGCCGAGACCGGCATGGGCACCATTCCCCAGCCTTTGCAGCGCCCGCACCCGCCCATCGTGGTCACAGCGG
>JAYVNK010000556.1:0-2871 GCA_043758475.1 Comamonadaceae bacterium
CCTCGATTGGCACGTTGACGACCACACCGGGCCGCGAATGCAAGCCTGCGATGGCACTGAAGCCAGTGGGAGCGCTATCACGAACGCTGGCCTCATTGGCGATCACGTTGGTGGTACCAGCGCCTGTAGGCATGGCTGCGCCGCCCAGCCGCGCGAAGAAGCTGGTGTTGCCCACGTTGTTCAAGAAGCCGGGGGCATTGAAAGTCGTGACACTGGACGTGGCAGCGCCGAACAGGGCGCCGAAGGCCATGGCGAGGTGCCCGCCCAGGCTGTGACCGGTCACGTCGACCTTGTGGTCTGAATCCGTTGTCAGCGTTGAGGCGAGCGTGCCGATGGCGACCACATCGGGACGCCGCACGAGGTACTTTCCATTGGGCAGCACCAGCGCACCGGAAGTCCCTTCAGCACTATCGCTGACGGCGTACTGCGACACCAGCGTACCTGCAGGACTGCTGACACGCATCCACCAGCTGTACAGCGCGGCAATCTGGTCATAGCCGGCACCCCACAGGGCAATGTCGCGGTCGGTGGGCGTGATGTCGCCCACCACCTCCAGCGTGCCGCGGATGGCCAGCGTCAGGTTGCCGGTGTTGTCTTTGAAGACCGTGACAGAGAGGCTGGTGTTATTGCCGCCGGAGCCTGCGGCGTCGTCGTTGTATTGCAGGACAACAGACTGAGCGGCGGCGAAGCGCTGGGCTTGTGTCAGGGTAAAACCGCCATCTGCTTTTTGAAGCTCTGCAGTCAGCTGCTGTGTCGTAGCGTTAGCGGGTACTGATGCGTAAGAAGCCTGCGCGATTGCAGCAAGTTGACTGATTTGAAGTGTCGTGGGCATTTATTTCTCCTTGGAAAAAACGTTGACGAGTGGCTCTTTGGGTTCAAGGACCTGCTTGCATTGGTGGGCGGATGCGTTCCACGGACCAAGAAAATCACCACCTCCTCGGGAGTAATTGATTTCCTCTCCCAAAACCTTGCTATCGGCTCGACGAATGAATCGAATCCTGGATTTAGTTAGTGATGGGTCTCCTGCAACTAGAGTCAATTGCTCCAGCGTTTCGTAGTACAGGTCGCCATAGCGCCCGCTTTCTGGAAGCAGACCGCGAAACTGCGGAAACACCTCGCCATCCGGCCCGAAGTTCTCCTTGGACAACGTAACTGTCTCGTAGATGTGCACACCACCGTCGATGGCGCACAGCCGATCGACCTCGCGGTCTAGCCGGGTTTTGGCGCGCTCGCAGCCGGTGAGCACAAATACCAGCCCAATGGCTGCAATCGTGTTTACAAATCGCATGTGATTCCCTTCATTGCATTCCCTCTTTCGCCCATGCCTCGTTGTTGACGATGTGATGAGCCTCCGGCTGATCGACACACCCCAACATTCGGTCATACCCACGCACCCCCGCACTCAACCCATACCGCTGCACATCTGCCATCGCCTGCATCCGCGATTTCACGTTGGCGCTTTCGCTGCGCATCGTCGCCACCGCAGCATCGGCCACGGAATCGACATCGAAGAAGTCCACCAGCTTTCCGTTGATGCCATCACGGATGACCTCCCGCACTGGCGCCGTGTCGCTGGCCACGATGGGTGTGCCGCAGGCCATCGCTTCGAGCAGCGACCAGCTGAGCACGAAGGGGTAGGTCAGGTACACGTGCGCGTCGGACACCTGCAGTACGCGCAGGTAGTGCTCGCGCGGCAGGCGGCCCATGAAGTGCGTGCGCGTGGGGTCGAGCTTCACTTGCTTCAGCATGTGCTCACGCCAATTCCGTGAACCGTCCGCGTTCCCTTCGGTCCGCGGTGGCCGTTGCCCGTAGCTCACCTCATCGCCGCCAACGATCACTGCGTGGCACCTCGGCTCGATCTGCTGAATGCGCTCCAGCGCCCGCATGAAGATGTGGAAACCGCGGTACGGCTCCAGGTTGCGCGCCACGTAGGTGATGACCGGGCGATCGATGTCGCCAGCACGCAGCACCACGCCGCTCGGGGTGGTCACGGTGGCGTCTTCGTCCGGCCCCAGCTCGTGGGTGGCAATGCCTTCGTGTTGCACGCTGATCTTCGGCTGGAAGATTTCCGGATGCCGGCTCTTTTGCCAGTGCGTGGGGGTCACGGCCGCGTCGCAGTTCGTCAGGTTCAGCGTGTGCAGCGCGTTCCAGGTTCGGATGCGGGTGCGGGTATCGAAGCTGATGGGGAATTCGGGGTCGAAGCCCACGTCGGCACCTTCTGCGCTGTAGTACCACTCGCACAGGTGCACTAGCCGGGCGTTCGGGAACACGTCTTTCGCGTACAGCGTTTCGCCCCACCCGGGGTGCGCCACGATCACGTCGGGAACAAAGCCGGTCTGACGCATTTTCAGCATGGCGCGCGCGGTGGCTTGGCCGTGCAGGATGGCCGCTTCCATCTGGCGCAGGTACGGGTGCTGATCGGCGCGGCCGCTGCGCGACGGGGTGTAGCGCAGCAGCGACTCGAACCCCGGCAGGCCGGGGGCCGTGTCGCGGCCGAGCCCGCGCACGTCCCACCCGGGCCGCTGTGCCCAGGTGCGCACGAGGTGCCCGAACTGGCCTGGGAAGTTCTGGTGCACCACGAGCACCCGCGTGTGCATGGGCATGTGCATGGACATCAACGCTCCCGCAGGCTTTCGTCCACTGTTTTCTGTACGGGGCTGAGCAGGTAATCGATGACCCGGCGCTGGCCGGTCTTGATCTCCGCGGTGATGTTCATGCCCGGGCTCAGGGGGATGCGCTTTCCATCCACCACCATGCTGTGCTGGCTGAACCGCAGCGAGGCGGGGAAGATGGCGCCCCGTTTTTCGTCGCCAACCGCATCGGCCGTGACGCTGCTGACGGTGGCATCCACAGTGCCGTAGCGCGTGTACG
>JAYVNK010000557.1:0-2870 GCA_043758475.1 Comamonadaceae bacterium
GAAAGCGGGACAACTCAGTGGTGATGTCTTCGGTGAGTCCGTCGGTAAAGTGCGCCAGATCGGCTTCGTCGCTGAAGTTGGCGAAAGGCAGGACGGCGATGGAGGGTTTTTCTGGCAGCACCAGGCTCGGGGCAGGAGTGACATAAGCTTTGCGGCGTTTCAGGTCCGGCGCGGTGAGTGCGGGTAACGGGGTGCTGCCCAGGGGGAGCCCAGGCGCGCCAATTTCCTGGATTTCAAGCCCACGCTGGACGAATTGATAGCCCCGCCCGGCCACGGTCGTAATCGCATTGGCCCCAAAGAGCTTGCGCAGCGCCGAGACTTGCACGGTCAAGTTGTTCTCTTCCACCACCAGTCCGGGCCACACCAGCGCCAGCAGCTCATCTTTGCCCATCATGCGCTCGCGATGCTCGATCAGGCACAGCAGCAAGTCAAAGGCGCGGGCACCCACCAGGGCTGGCTGGCCGTCCACCAAGAGCTGGCGCTTAGCGGGCAGAAGCTCAAAACGGTCAAAGCGGTAGGAATAGGCCAGGGAATGCTTTCTGGAATGGCAGACAACGGATTCATTATTGCCCTGGCCTCATTCGCAACGGGTGCAGCCAGGGTGACCCGCAATGCCGTGAATGTTGGCTGTTGACGTTACGTTGCGGTCTCAGGGTGCCGCTCAGCGCAGCTCGACGGCTCTATCTGGCGATTCCAGCCCGGCAGCAATGCGGGTGGCCAGGGCGAAGCGCTGGCGGTCTTGTGGCTTGCGCAGCGGGGCATCTTGGGTCAACGCACGGTGCGCATAGGCGGGGCTGATAAAGCGGATGGTTTCAAACGCGGTTTTGGCACGCTCAACTTGACCGCCACCCACCGCCGACAGGACCAGGCTCATTTGCGACATGACTGAATGCGGGGCCTCCCGAACGGATTCGGTGGCGAACGCCATACCCGCAGCAAAATCTTGCAGCAAGAAGCAGGCCGACGCGCGGCAGGCGTTGAAGTGGAATCGATTCGGGTCACGCGGGCTCAGCCGCTCGGCAGCAGCGACGTGGCCCAGCGCTTCCTGGTGTTCGCCGGACCACACCTCCGTTGCGGCCAGGTTGGACAGGGTGATGCAGTCATTCGGATTCAATGCCCAACCTTTGCGCGCATAGGCCAGGCCCTCGTCGTAAAAGCCCGCCACGGCCATCAGAAAACCGGCCCAACCGTAGGCCCGGCTGTCCGTGGGGTCCAGCTCCATGGCCTTGCCCGCAGAGCTTATGCCTTCTTTCCAGTCGGCCCGCAGATCGCCGTCGGCAAACTGGGGTACCCCCACATTTTCTGCCTGTATTTCGGCAATGACCAGATGCGCCAGCAGATTGTTGCCGTCCAGGGCCAGTGCCTGACGGGCCTCGCCCAACGCCTGGTTCCACAGCGTGCGGTCGTTTCGGCGATGCGCCTCCACGTTATTCGCGTTGGCGCGCATCGCCATGTCGTGCGCGCGCAGATTGCCGGGACGCAGGCGGCGCGCGATGCCCTGCTCGGTGATCTGAACCTGCGTGGCAATGGTTGATACGATGCTTTGCGCCAGCTCCTCCTGCAGGTCAAAAACATCTTCGATCACGCGGTCGTAAATCTGGGCCCAGATGTGGTTTCGGCTGACCGCATCAATCAACTGGGCGTTCACCCGCACACGTGCGCCAGATCGCCGGGCGCTGCCCTCAAGCACGTAGCGCACGCCAAGCTCATTGGCGACCTGGCGCACATCGACCGCACGGCCCTTGTAGGTGAATGCCGAGTTGCGGGCAATCACAAACAGGCTGTGAAAGCGCGACAGTTCGGTGGTGATGTCTTCGGTCAGGCCGTCGGCAAAATATTCCTGCTCCCGGTCACCACTTAAATTGACCAACGGCAGAACGGCAATGGAGGGTTTTTCGTGCAGGGGCAGGATGTCGCCAGACCGGAGCGCCGCGTTGCGCAGTTCAGGTGCTGGCTTGGGCGGATCTGAAGCCGCAGAAGGTGGGGTTGAACGGGCACCCAATTCCTGGATTAGAAGCCCAGGCTGGACGAAGCGATAACCCCGCCCGGTCACGGTGACGATGGCATCGGCCCCGAAGAGCTTGCGCAACGCCGAGATTTGCACGGTCAAGTTGTTCTCTCCCACCACCAGGCCGGGCCACACCAGCGCCAGCAGCTCATCTTTGGCCATGACGCGCTCGCGATGCTCGATCAGGCGCAGCAGCAAGTCAAAGCCGCGCGCACCCAACAAGACAGGCTGGCCATCCACCAATAGCTGTCGCAGGGCGGGCAGAAGCTCAAAACGGTCAAAGCGGTAGGAATGGGCCAGGGAATGCTTTCAGTAACGGCAGGTAACCATTTGATTATGGCCTTGGGCTGCGACTGCTTTGACGCTCCGCTGCCTGGCCGCTGGGCCTGCGCTGTGCCTGCGCTGTGCCTGCGCTGTGCGGATTCACGTCAGGTTGAGTGGTTTTTCCGGTTTTTCTGCCATTTTAGGTACTAAATTGGCCTGTAGCCCTTGTCCATAGTGCATGAGTAGCTCTTTATTTGATAGTAATTGTCTGGGGAAGAACTGTTCGACACAAGGGTTTTGATAGTCGCGCGCGTCGGTTCGGGCGGTCAGGAGGTTCTCGCCACGCCTCAGGCAACGGGCGATCTGGCAAAACACCGCATCCGCGTCAACGCCTCGGCAGGTGCTGTCTAACCGGGCGAGGGGGCCATACAATTCCTGTTTTTATAGCTGGCTATGTATATTAGACGGGGGCTATCGCTAGTTTTTAGTGTCAAATTCATGCCAGCGCCACAGCAGGGCGCAGGCCGAGTTTTTTGGCTTTGCGGGCAAAGGCATTGTCAAAAGTCATGAATTTTTCATGGGCGGCGCTCAGGGCCAG
>JAYVNK010000558.1:0-2867 GCA_043758475.1 Comamonadaceae bacterium
AACTGTCACCCAGCACGGCGGTAATTGATGAGCGCCGTGGCCGGCGCATAGCGCAGCAGGTGTATGGTTTGACCGTAAAGGGCACGGCGGGCATTTTGGTAGAAGCAAAGCGACGCGGCTTGATTTTGGACGTGCGGCCGAGCTTGCTGGCTTTGCGCGCAGAGGGTTACTTTATGGCTGAGAGCGTAATTCTTGCAGCGTGTCTGGCTGCTGGTGAATAGCCACCATTGCCAACAACGGCCGAAAGTCTCACACCGCGCGCCCGGCCTGGCTGTGCAAGAGTGGGCCATTGAATAAATCGAAAGCCGAGAAATCAATCCAAGAAGCCGAGGTGAAGACGTGATTCTGGTTACTAGTGCCACGGATTTGTCGGCAGAGCGGTCGTGCACCGCTTCCTGGCTGAAGACGAGTCTCAATGCGTGGCAGTGGCTGTGCGCCGGGATGGCCAGCAGTGGCCAGCGAGAGTGCGGCCCTGCGTGACGGGTGACCTGGAACTCGCTGCCGACTGGTCGGTTGCGCTGGCGGGTATATCAGCAGTTGTGCACCTTGCCGATCGCGTGCATGTGATGGCGGATACAGCGGCCAATCCCCTGGTTGAGTTTCGCCGAGTCAATGTGCAGGGCACGCTGAACCTGGCCCGCCAAGCTGCCGCAGCCGGTGTGCGGCGTTTTGTGTTTATCAGCTCTATTGGCGTCAATGGAGCCGAGACCTCTCAGAAACCATTTGCAGATCAAGATCAGGCGGCACCGCACTCACCCTACGCAGTATCTAAATACGAAGCCGAGTTGGCGCTACAAGCATTGGCCGCTGAAACCGATATGGAAGTGGTGGTCATTCGCCCCCCGCTTGTCTACGGGCCAAATGCGCCGGGCAATTTTGGTTCACTGATGCGCTGGCTCAAACGCGGCGTGCCCTTGCCGCTGGGCGCCATTCACAACCAGCGCAGTCTGGTGGCGCTGGGTAACCTGGTCGATTTGATTGTGCTTTGCCTGACGCACCCCGCTGCAGCCAATCAGACTTTTTTGGTATCCGATGGCGAAGACGTTTCGACCACGGAGTTGTTGCGGCGCATGGGCCAGGCTCTGGGGTGCCCGGCGCGTTTGATTCCGGTGCCGGCCAGTTGGCTGAAACTGGCGGCGACCATGGTGGGCAAGCCCGATGTGGCTCAGCGCCTGTGTGGCTCTTTGCAAGTCGATATATCCAAAACGCGCCAACTGCTGGGGTGGTCTCCGCCCCTTACGCTGGACCAGGGCCTAAAGAAAGCGGCAGAAGGGGTCTGGGCGTGAAGCGACATTCAAAGAGCGGCGAAAGACTATTTGCAGAATACGGCAGGGTCCGAGTCGTTGTGGTCGTGGTGCTGAGGGACTTGTCCACGACGGGCCGCTTTCAACGCGTGACCGATGCGGCGGCAACGGTCGCAATGCGCCCTGGATGATTACAATGATCTCATTGCAATCATTCGGAGGTCACCCATGAGCAGCATCACCGTTCGAAATCTTGACGAATCTGTCAAGAGCAGCTTGCGCCGGCGCGCAGCCGACCATGGCTGTTCCATGGAACAGGAGGTCAGGCAAATTCTTCAACAAGCCGTCGCCCCGGAGCAGGGACGACAGACCAGCTTTGCCGAGCTTGTGAACCGTAGATTTGCAGGCCTTGAAGTGGGGGAGCTTCCGATTCCGGCGCGGCAGCCCGCCCGCACGCCGCCTGCGTTTCACAACGCATGACCAGCGGTTTTCTACTCGATACCAATGTGCTCTCAGAACTGATGCGTGAGCGCCCGGACGTCTGCGTGCTGAACTGGTTTGCTCAAAACACACAAAGCGCCATGCAAACCAGCACCATTACCCAAGCTGAAATCCTTACCGGTATCGCCTTGTTGCCAGCGGGCAAGCGTCGCACGGCTTTGGCCGTCGCCGCCGAGCAAATGTTTGAACACGACTTTGCTAAGCGTTGCCTCGCATTCGATGGCGCTGCCGCAAAAAACTATGCCCTGATCCTGGCCGCGCGCGCCAGGCAGGGACAACCCATCTCGACCGAAGACGCACAAATTGCCGCAATAGCCTTGGCCTCGGGTTTTGTCGTTGTTACTCGCAACACCAAAGACTTTGAAAACATCGACGGCCTGGCGATGACGAATCCTTGGCTCGCGCCTGCCTGATTCGCTTGTCGGGTATGCACGTAAAGCGGCTATTTGATTTATTGCTGGCCTTGGCTGCAGCACTTGTGCTGGCCGCGCCAGTTCTGCTGGTAGCACTGCTGGTGCGGCTGACATCTCCCGGCCCGGCCCTGTACTGGTCCGACCGCGTAGGACGCCGCAACAAAATATTCAAGATGCCCAAGTTCCGCAGCATGCGGGTTGGCACACCGGCTGTGGCTACGCATCTGCTGGCCGATCCGAAGGCACACCTCACACCGATTGGCAGTTTTCTGCGCAAGAGCAGCCTGGACGAATTGCCGCAGCTGTGGAGCATTTTGGTCGGTGACATGAGTTTTGTTGGGCCACGCCCGGCGCTGTTCAATCAGCATGACTTGATTGCCTTGCGCACCCAGCATGGCGTGGATGCACTGACGCCTGGGTTGACGGGATGGGCGCAAGTCAATGGACGTGATGAACTGCCGATTCCCGATAAGGTTAAGCTTGATGTTGAATATTTGCAGTATCAATCACTGGGTTTTGACCTTCGTATCCTCTGGATGACTCTTGTCAAGGTGCTTCGTCGTGACGGAGTTAGTCATTGAGCGTTGCCCGGGTGCGCAGCGTGGAAAATGACAAAGGCCGGAAGGCCAAATTAAAAAAATGATTAGTAATGTTGTCTCCTAAAACCGCAGCCCCTCTCCTCGCTCTGCCGCGATCCGCTAAAAAGCTG
>JAYVNK010000559.1:0-8904 GCA_043758475.1 Comamonadaceae bacterium
GGCGGTTCGTGAGTTTGAGGTCAGGACAGGCTTGGCACCCCACCTCCCGTGACTCACCTGTGATGAGATCGGTGAACATATGCGATTCGGTGACCGCCCAGTCCTTTCCCAGGCGCTCGTGGATAAGCGTTGCCAAGCGCTGAAAGGGATTTGATCGTTTTGGCATGGCGTAAAGTTGTGAGAAGACGTTCGAGTTGCGCTTATACCGTGTCTGTAACTCTGGCATTTCTGATGGTTGTGTGAGGGATTTTCTTGGGTTTCAGGCGCAGATAGAAATAATCCCATTCAACTCCTCACAAGCCGCTTCAAAAACGGCGGGCGGCACTTGTTTCCAGGGGTGGGGACGCGCACCCCGATTTCGCCACGCGAATGATTTCGGTTGATGCGTCAGCACGTAGCAAACGTCACCCTTGGATGTTTTGAACCTGACAGCAAACGGGTTGGTCTCGTTGGATGGTGCATGCGTCATGGGCAGGCCAATGACCAGGTTGGTTCGTTCGTTGAAGGTTTTGGGAGACAGCACCATCATTGGGTGTTCATCTTTCATTTCGCTGCCCACTTGGGGGCTGAAATCAATCCAGATCATGTCGCGCCGGTCAGGCACCCACAATTTGCCGGGTGTCGCCATCAGAACACTTCGGCACCGACACGCCCGGTGGCCATGACTTCACCGCCATGGACCGCAGGGTCAAAGGCTTTCAGCTTCTGCGCCAGCGTTAACTGGGGTTTGCCAACCGCCCGAATGAACACGCCACCTTCAACGACTTCCACCTTGATGGGAAGCCCGCGTGCGAAGCGTGCCGCCTTGGCAATGGGTGCCGTGATGCGCACGCCAAGGCCGTTGCCCCATTTCTGGATCGTTTGATCCGCCGTCGCAATTGCCGTCATGAAAAACTCCCGCTGAAATGTTGATACAAGTTTATACACCACTCTTGCCAGTGTCAACAGATAAACATTACTTGGAGAGCTTGGGGTACAGCAGGCACGATGCGTCGTCAACGCCGGTGCGTTTGGTGGCTGAAAACAGGCGCGCTTCGCCGCCGTGCTGCAGCTTTTCCACCGCCCCAAAGGTTTTGGAAGATCCGCATCCAACGGATTGGTCATGGTGACCATGGGAACCTGATGCCATTTATCAAGGCATCCCTAGGTTCAGGATCGCCTATCCACAGCGATGGCTCTCCCGCCTGCCGGCAACTCAAAGAAAACGGATACGAACGCCGACAAACGGTTCATCTTGGCTCAGCACATTGGCCCGCGAGTTTGATGAAGTAAAGTCAGGCCAGCCAGTGGCCCAGCACCTGTGCCAAGATCAACAAATAAGCGCACGGGAGCAAAACAGACAGTGGATCCAGCAACCAGCAACAAAATAGTGTCCTTCATTTGGGGCATTGCCGACGATGTTCTGCGCGACCTGTTCAAGCGCGGCAAATACCCTGCACTCACAGAACCGGTTGGGGGTGACGCGCCAGTTTGCCTACAGCCTGATTGAGGCGCGCCGGGCGCTGGACCTGGGCCTGTTCATCAACGGCCTGCCGGTTGCCACCTTCGAGCTGAAAAACAGCCTGACCAAACAGACGGTGGAAGACGCGGTGGCGCAATACAAGCGCGACCGCGACCCGCGCGAAAAGCTGTTTGAGTTTGGCCGCTGCGTGGTGCATTTTGCAGTGGATGACAGCGAGGTGCGCATGTGCACCCAGCTTGCAGGCAAGGCGTCGTGGTTTTTGCCGCTGAACAAGGGCTTCAACGACGGCGCGGGCAACCCGCCCAACCCGCTGGGCCTGAAGACCGATTACCTGTGGCGCGAGCTGCTGACTCCGGCGGGGCTGACCGACATTCTGGAAAACTACGCCCAGATTGTTGAGGTCAAAAACGCCAAGACCGGCAAGAAGAAACGCAGTCAGGTGTTTCCGCGTTACCACCAGCTGGATGTGGTGCGCCAGGCGCTGGCCGACGTGCGCGCGCACGGCGTGGGCAGGCGTTACCTGATCCAGCACTCGGCGGGCAGCGGCAAATCGAATTCGATTGCCTGGTTGGCGCACCAGCTGATTGGCGTCAAGCGGGATGGCAAAGCCGTGTTTGACTCGGTGATCGTGGTGACCGACCGGCGCATTCTGGATGAGCAGATCCAGAAGACCATCAAACAGTTCATGCAGGTGGGCGCCACGGTGGGGGCCGTGACGGGCGGCGCCAGCTCGAAAACGGAGCAGCTGCGCCAGTTCATCGCCGATGGCAAGAAAATCATCATCTCCACCATCCAGACTTTTCCGTTTGTGTTGAAGGTGATTGGGGATGAACACCGGGGGCGCAACTTTGCCATCCTGATTGATGAGGCGCACTCCAGCCAGAGCGGCAAGACGGCGGCTTCGATGAGTGCGACGCTGGGTGATGGTGGAGATACTGCAAATGCCGCAGAGGGCAGCGACGCAGACACTGACCCTGAAGACGTGGTGAACGATGCGATTGCAAAGCGCATGGCCGCCCGCAAGATGATGGGCAACGCCAGTTACTTTGCCTTCACCGCCACGCCGAAGAACAGAACGCTGGAGATGTTTGGCGAGGCGCTGCCTGCGGATGCAGAAGGCAAGGTCAGGCACAAGCCGTTTCACAGCTACACCATGAAACAGGCGGTAGAGGAGCACTTCATCCTGGACGTGCTCAAGGCCTACACGCCGGTCCTGAGCTACTTTGGCCTGGTCAAAAAGGTGGAAGACGACCCGCTGTTTGACAAGAAGAAGGCGAAGAAGAAATTGCGCCGTTATGTGGAGAGCCACGACCACGCGATCAAACTCAAGGCCGAGATCATGGTGGACCACTTCCATGAGCAGGTGCTGGCCGCTGGCAAGATTGGCGGGCAGGCGCGGGCCATGGTGGTGTGCAGCGGCGTTGAGCGGGCGATTCAATATTTCCACGCCTTCAAGGCTTACCTGGCGGAGCGCAAAAGCCCGTACCAGGCGATTGTCGCGTTCTCGGGCGAGCCGGAATACGGCGGGGCCAAGGTGAGTGAATCATCCCTGAACGGCTTCGCCAGCCGCGACATTGCCGACAAAATCCAGAGCGACCCGTACCGGTTTTTGATCTGCGCCGACAAGTTCCAGACCGGCTATGACGAGCCGCTGCTGCACACCATGTATGTGGACAAGGCGCTCTCAGGCATCAAGGCGGTGCAGACGCTGTCGCGCCTGAACCGGGCGCATCCGCAAAAGCGCGACTGTTTTGTGCTGGATTTCCAGAACGACAGCGAGGGCATCAAACTGGCGTTTCAGGACTACTACCGCACCACGCTGCTGAGTGAGGAGACCGACCCCAACAAACTCAGTGACCTGAAAAAATCACTGGATGACGCGCAGGTTTATTCACCGGAGCAGGTGGCGCATTTTGTGGCCTTGTTTCTGGCTGGGGCCGAGCGGGACCAGCTGGACCCGATTCTCGATGCCTGTGTGGCCGTGTACAGCAACACGCTGGACGAAGACCAACAGGTGGATTTCAAGGGCAAGGCCAAGGCGTTTTGCCGCACCTATGATTTTCTGGCGTCCATCACGGCGGCCGGCAACGCCGGGTGGGAAAAGCTGTCGATCCTGCTAAACCTGCTGGTCGCCAAGTTGCCAGCGCCCAAGGGCGAAGACCTTGCCACGGGCATCATTGACGCCATTGACATGGACACCTACCGGGTGGAAAAGAAGGCGACCCTGAAGATTGCGCTGGCTGATGCAAACGCAGAGATTGAACCGGTGCCAGTAGAGGGTGGCGGGCACAAGCCACAACCCGAGTTGGACCGGCTCAGCATCATTCTGAAAACCTTTAACGACAACTTTGGCACGCTGTTCACAGATTCTGACCGCGTCGTGAGAAAAATCAGGGACGATATCGTGCCAAAAGTTGCCGCCGACGTGGCCTACCTGAACGCCAGGGAAAACACGCCACACACCGCCCGCATGGCGCACGACCAGGCGCTGGGCAAGGCAATGCAGATTTTGCTAAGGGATGACACCCAGGTTTACAAGCAGTTTGTAGAGAACGAATCCTTCAAGCGGTTCGTGGGGGACATGGTCTACGCGCTGACGAGCCAGCCGCCGCAGATGGATGCCTGACCCGGAAGAATGTCAGAGATTCATATGAACAACCGCCCCCGATGCCGCGCAATCTGCGTCCGCACCTGCACCGCCGCCGTGCCGCCCAGGGTATTGCGCGCACCGCAGCCGGTGCGTCGGCCTGATCAACGCCCAAAAAGCATATCAAATATTTCATAAAGCGTGAAACACCATACAGCTATGCCCGCTCCACACAGAACCTGCGAGCGCCGGTGCCAGGCGGCCAGGGCGGCTTGTTCGGGCTGGTTTGAGACCAGGAAGGGCCGCCCGCTGCGGCCTTTCCAGATGATGGGCGCTGCTGGGGCCAATACTGGCGGCTCGGAGTCATCGGCCCTTTTCACCCGCTCGCCACCCCGGCCCATTTTGGTCATCATGTCCAGATAGCCGATCAGCACTGCCACAGAATAACGCGCCACACTGGGCATGGCGCGCACCAGGGCGCGCCGCCATTCACCCGTACGCACCATTTGCTCCAGGCGCTCGAGTCCGCTCTCCCGCCCGGGTTGGGGAAGGTTGCTGCGCTGGTCCAGGGTGCCCAGTACATACAGCGTGGCATTCGCTTCGAGGTACTGCTCGGTCACCGAGATGTTCCGGGTTCCATTCCACGCGAACCCAAGTTCGTCCAGCAAGGCCGCACCGCGTGCCGGCAGAACGTCTTTCTGTGATTGCCAGTTCTGTGCCTTGAGCAACAACTGCGCACCTTTCAGCCATACCGGCACTTGCCCGCTGTCGTCTTCAAAATTGACGATGCCGACGGTTCCGCCGTACCGCGCGGCGACTTGCCGCCACTCGCCGCTGCCTTCGTCGTCACCCTCGTACCAGAGGCTGATGGCAACGTCCCACCACACGCAGGGTCGTCCGGTGATGCCGCCTGGCACTGGATCGCCCGTGACGGCCCGCCCCTCGAGTTTGACCAGGCCGGGTTTGACACTGGCAACTTTGCCGCTCGGTTCGTTGGTCATGCCCTTGCCGTCCTTCAGACCCGCCAGGCCCTTGCGCAACAGCCAGCCGCCAGCTATGAAGCCGACAGGCACGGTGATGACCGGATGCAGCAGCAACCCCAAAACCATGATCAGCAAGACCAGCAATGCCAGCACGCTGGCAACGATGCCGACGACCTTGAGCGTGCCAAAGTCGGGTGGCGTTATCTTCATTCTGGCTTGCGCGTCCTGCAGTGGCAGGCCTTCGCCAATCCAGCGCGACCCGAGCCGCTCTTGAACCGCGCGCACGATGGCATCGCGGTCCGGCCCTTGGGGCAGCACCCGCATGAAGGCCTTGCCACCCGTGCCAGATCGGGACAGCAGCAACCACTCCAGGTGGGTCGGCACCCAGCGGGCAAATTCCGGGCCACCACGGCCTGCCACGCCCGCCATGGCAGCGGTTGCGCCTTCCAGGATGGAGTCCCAAGCCAGTATTTCACCGCCGCCGTCGAACAGGTCATCTGACTCGAACCGCAACGCGTCGGCGCCAATCTCGTAGGTCGAACGCGTGTCGCCCAGCGGCGTCGGCCTCGTGAAGGTCCAGCGCTGCTTGGGGATGTTGGTTGGCATATTATTTTCCTCGGGCACGGGTTAGTTGTGGTGTATCAGCCCGCGCAATGGGCGTTGGGACGATCAATCCAGAAGGCAATACCTACCCCAACCGCCCCCGGTGCCGCGCAATTTGCGCCCGCACCTGCACTGGCGCCGTGCCTCCGAGCGTGTTGCGTGCATTGAGCGATCCGCGCAAACTCAAGCATTCATAAACGTCTTTCTCAATCGACGGGTTGAACTCTTGCAGCACTTTCAATGGCAGTTCCGACAGATCCACCTGGTGTGAAATGGCGGCTTTCACGGCATGCGCTACCGTTTCATGCGCATCGCGGAAGGGCAGGCCTTTTTTGACCAGGTAGTCGGCCAGGTCGGTGGCGGTGGCGTAGCCTTTTAGCGCGGCGCGCTCCATCGCTTCGGGCTTGACGGTGATGCCGCCTTCTTTCTGTCCGGTGGCGGCGTTGAACTGCCCGCCCACCATTTCGGCAAATATGCGCAGCGTGTCTTTGAGTGTGTCCACAGTGTCAAAAAGTGGCTCCTTGTCTTCCTGGTTGTCCTTGTTGTAGGCCAGGGGCTGGCCTTTCATGAGCGTGATCAGGCCCATCAGGTGGCCGACGACACGGCCGGTTTTGCCGCGAGCGAGTTCGGGCACGTCGGGGTTTTTCTTCTGCGGCATGATGGAGCTGCCAGTGGTGAAGCGTTCAGCAATCTGGATGAAACCAAAGCTCTGGCTCATCCACAAAATCAGCTCTTCGCTCAGGCGGCTGATGTGCACCATGGCCAGGGTAGCGGCCGCTGTGAATTCAATGGCGAAGTCGCGGTCGCTCACGGCGTCCAGGCTGTTTTGGCAGACCTGGGGTGCGCCTCTGTCATCGACCATACCCAAGGTGACGGCCACCAGCTCGCGGTCCAGCGGGTAGCTGGTGCCGGCCAGTGCTGCCGCTCCCAGCGGTAAAAAGTTGACCCGCTTGCGAACCTCCTGCATGCGCTCTGCATCCCGCGCAAACATCTCCACATAGGCCAGCATGTGGTGGCCAAGACTTACGGGTTGCGCCACCTGCAAATGGGTGAATCCGGGCAGGATGACATCGACGTTTTTCTCGGCAACCTCCACCAGCGCTTTTTGCATATCAACCAGCAAAGTGCCAATCAGGTCAATCTCGCCGCGCAGCCACAGTCGCACGTCGGTGGCGACCTGGTCGTTGCGTGAGCGCCCGGTGTGCAGGCGCTTGCCGGCAATGCCGACCAGTTCAGTCAGGCGCGCTTCGATGTTGAGGTGCACGTCTTCCAGGTCCAGCTTCCATTCAAATGCGCCGGACTCGATCTCGGCGGTGATTTTTGCCATGCCACCTTGGATGTCAGTGAGGTCTTTGGCGCTGATGATTTTCTGCTTGGCCAACATGCCGGCATGCGCCAGCGAACCCGCAATGTCCGCCTGCCACAGGCGTTTGTCAAAAAACACGCTCGAGGTGTAGCGCTTGACCAAATCGCTCATGGGCTCCGAGAACAGCGCGGACCAGGCTTGCGATTTTTTGTCGAATTGATTTTTGGGCATATTTCTCGGTCGCGTGAATGGAGATATGAAACTGGAGTTGCGGTCATGCCGAAGCGATTGAACCTGGCAAGCCTGGAAGTTCATCAATAATCGGCCTGACAATTACCCTATTGTCGAATGTTATTGTCCCAAGGTGGCCCGCCCCGTCAATGGAAGACTCCAAAATTTTATCGGCTTACCAGGAGCTTGCGCCGCTCGCCCGGCCAGAGCCGCTGGCGCGCACGCTGGTTTTCGACGCGTGCCACGTGGGCGTTGTGCTGCGGGCCGTGCTGTTTGTGGAGGCAGTGGTGGCTGTGGGCGCGATGTTTGGCGCGGCCACGCCGGTTGACTGGTTGACGCGGCTGTCCCTGCTCACAGGCGGTGCGTTGCCAGCCACCCTGGTGTGGCTGATTGCGGCGTGCAGCCTCAAAAAAGTGCTGGCCCGGCTGTCCAACACCGCGCAGTACATGGCGGGTGTGCTGCTGGGCGCGCTGGCGGGTTTGTACGGCGGCGGTGTGCTGGCAATGGTGGGGTTGCTGGACCCTATCCCCTGGGTGGCGTGCGCGTTTTCGGGGATTCTTCTGGCGGCCGCGCTGGTGGCGGCACTGGTGCTGCGCGCCAAGGCCATCACACCGGCGTCAACCACGGCGCGGCTGGCCGAATTGCAATCCCGCATTCGGCCCCATTTTCTGTTCAACACGCTCAACAGCGCCATTGCCCTGGTGCGCGCCGAGCCGGCCAAAGCCGAGACCTTGCTGGAAGACCTGAGCGACCTGTTTCGCCATGCGCTGATCGACCAGGGCCCGTCGGTCACCCTGCGCGATGAGATTGCGCTGGCGCGGCGCTACCTGGCGATTGAGCAAGTGCGGTTTGGCGAGCGGCTGCAGCTGGAGTGGTCCATTGACGCACATGGCAACGCCGCGCTGCTGCCGCCCCTGCTGTTGCAGCCGCTGGTGGAAAACGCGGTGCGCCACGGGGTGGAGCCCAGTGCCGTGGGTGCCAAAGTCAGAATCTCCACCCAGCGGCGTGGCTCGCGGGTGGTGATCAAGGTCACCAATACTGTGCCCGAAGGTCCGGGCGAGCCGGGGCATGGGCTGGCGCTGGCCAACGTGCGGGACCGTCTGAGCCTGCTGCACGACGTGCAGGGCCAGTTTCAAAGCGGTCTGAAGGACGGGATTTTCCAAGTGCGGATCGAGGTGCCGGTGTGACCACCACCGCAGGGGTGTTGGCGATATTTGCCGAAGGGGTTTTTCAATGGTGCTGAGAGTTCTGGTCGTCGATGACGAGCCCCTGGCCCGCTCCCGCCTGCGCACCTTGCTGGGCGACTGCACGTCGCCCGCCGTCAGTCTGGATGGCGAGGCCGCCAACGCCATGCAGGCCATGGAACTGCTGCGCCGCCATGCTTTTGACGTGGCATTGCTCGACATCCACATGCCGGGTGCCGATGGGCTGACCCTGGCGCATACGCTGCGCGGCATGCCCAACGCGCCCGCTGTGGTCTTCGTCACCGCGCATGCAGAACATGCCGTTCAGGCATTTGAGCTGGAAGCCGCGGACTATCTGACCAAACCGGTGCGGCTTGAGCGCCTGGTGGCATCGCTACAAAAAGTAGAGCGTATTATGCAGATTAAACGGGGGCCAGAGGCTGATTTGCCAGTTGAAGTATTGATCATCCAGGAGCGGGGCCGCCTGGTGCGCGTGCCACTGTCCCAGGTGGTCTACCTGAAGGCCGAGCTTAAGTACATCACGGTGC
>JAYVNK010000560.1:0-2849 GCA_043758475.1 Comamonadaceae bacterium
GGCCTGCAGAAAATACCGGTTTCGGATGTAACGCGGGTTCACCAGATCAACCGGGCGACCCAACAGTGATCACACCGGCATCACACCACCATTGGCGTCACAGCCCCATCCATCGACAAAATGGCCCCGGTCACATAGCTGGCCTTGTCGGACGCCAGAAACGCCACCGCGTTGGCAATTTCGTCGGGCCGGGCCACGCGGCCCAGGGGCAGGCGGTCATTGGCGCGCTTGAGTGCTTCTTCTTCGGAGATATTCGCCAATTTTGCACCGGCTGCCATGCTCAACTTGAGCCGCTCGGTCAGCGTCAGGCCCGGGTTGACGGCATTCACGCGCACCCCCTTGGGGCCGTAGGCGGCGGCCATGCCGGCGGTCACCAGCATCAGTGCGGCGTTGGCTGCGCCGCCCGCCATGTGGCTGGTGCCTGCCACCTTGCCGCCCGCGCCAATCACATTGACGATCACGCCCTGGCCGCGCTGGCCCATGCGTTTGACGCAGGGCGACATGATGTGGATGTAGGTGAAATACTTGGCGTCCATCGCGTCGTGCCAGCTTTGTGCTTGCAGGTCATCCGGGGCTGTCATCAGCGCTGCGCCCGCACTGTTCACCAAAATGTCGACTGCGCCCATGGCTGCTTCTGCCGCATCCAGCGCCGCCAGCGCCGCCGCAGCGTCTTTCAGATCCGCCGCAAACGTGGCGATCTGGCCAACCGCATGCGGCCACGCCAAGGCCAGGGTCTGTGCGCTTTCGAGCAGTTTTGCCTCGCTGCGCGACACCAGGCTGACCCTTGCGCCTTCCTCAAGAAAAACCTGGGCACAGGCCAGCCCAATGCCTTTGCTGCCGCCAGTGATGAGCACGTGTTTGCCTTTGAGTTGCAGGTCCATGGGTATTCCTTTGTGGATTTCATTGTAGGAATTGTCCGGCAGCCGCCTGCGATAAGATGATTTATGACCCCTCACCGCAAATTTCGACCGTCGTCACTCGTTCGCCCGCTGGCCATCGCGCTGGCCGCAACGCTGGCATTGGCCGCCTGCTCGCCACTGGGCACGCTCAACGCCGTCATCCCCAGCAGCAGCTACACGCTCAATGCTGACGTGGCCTACGGTCCGCTTGCGCGCCAGCGGCTGGACATTTACCGGCCCAGCAGCGCAGCACCTGCGGCGGGCTGGCCGGTGGTTGTGTTCTTTTATGGCGGCTCTTGGAACCGGGGCGAGAAGGCCGATTACAAGTTCGTGGGTGAAGCGCTGGCGTCACGCGGCGTGCTGACACTGGTGGCCGATTACCGCCTGTACCCGGCAGTGCGCTATCCCGATTTTCTGAAGGACTCGGCCTTGGCGCTCGGGTACGGCTTGAACGAGGCCAAACGCCTAAGCGGCGACACCCAGCGCGTCTTTGTGATGGGCCACAGCGCGGGCGGCTACAACGCGGCCATGCTGGCGCTGGATGCGCGCTGGCTCAGTGAGATTGGCCATGCGCCCAAAGAGCTTGCGGGCTTCATCGGCCTGGCCGGTCCGTATGACTTTTTGCCCATGACCAACCCGGATGCACAACCGGTTTTTTTCCATCCCAACTACCCTCCCAACACCCAGCCTTTGGAGCTTGTCACGTCGGCTGTGCCCCGCGTTTTTCTGGGGGCTGCGGTGAAGGACAGCCTGATCGACCCGCAGCGCAACACCGTGGGCCTGGCTGACAAGCTGAAGGCGGCACGCGTGCCGGTCACGCTCAGGCTGTATGACGGGGTGAGCCATATCTCGCTGGTGGCGTCTCTGGCACGGCCGCTGCGGTTTCTGGCACCGACGCTGGAGGATGTGCTGGCGTTCATTGGCGCGACGCCTGCGGCATCCACCGCACCCATTGCGGCGTCAAAGTAGCTGCAAAACAGGTGGGCCTCTCTTTTCAATGCGCTTTTGCCGGTGCTCTGTGGCGAGTCCTATTTCACCAATCTTCCTTTACAGCCAGCACCGCATCTCGCCCCGCCGCAGCGCGGCCCGCCAGCCAAGCCGTCACGGTGCCTGCGACGACCACGGCAGCACACAACGCCAGCAGCCGCAGCCACGGCACGGCCAGGTCCATCGTCCAGTGAAAGCTTTGCGGGTTGACCACGTGCACCAGCACCACGGACACCCCCAGGCCCAAACCCAGCCCCGCGACGGCGCCAATCGCCGTCCAAGCCAGGCCTTCGCCGGCCACCACGCCCAGTACCTGCCCGCGCGTGAGCCCCAGGTGCACCAGCAGGCCAAACTCCTTGCGCCGCGCCAGCACCTGCGCGCTGAAGCTGGCGGCCACGCCAAACAGGCCAATCGCAATGGCGACCGCCTGCAGCCAGTAGGTCACGGCGAAGCTGCGGTCGAATATCTTGAGCGACACCGCCCTGATCTCACGGCTGGTGGCGAATTCGATGAGCTGGCCAGCGTTGCCGCTTGTTGCTTCACTGCTGCCAGGTGGCGAGTTGGCTGGGTTGGCTGGGTTGGCAGTTTTGTTCGATTGCGATTCTGCAATGTCACGAACAGCCTGCTGCACCTGGGCTGTGTCTGCTTGCGCATCGAGCCACAGCGCCAGGTCATTCACCCGGCGGTCCCCTGTCAGCCGCTCAAAATCAGCCGAACTGATGGCGATCGTCCCGGCCTGACGCGCATAGTCCCGCCACACGACAGCTACAAAAAATGTAGCTGACTGTGCACTGTTGACGGGGGCTATAGCCTTAAAAAGAGCTGGAAACGCGCTGCCGGGCCGCGCTGCGTATAAATCCAGCATCGCTTCGCTCACATAGATGCCAATTTGCCCTGGCGGGACCGGCAGCGGGTCGCCCACCAGCGGCAAGGCATTGGACGGGTCGTCAAGCTGGCGGGCGA
>JAYVNK010000561.1:0-2847 GCA_043758475.1 Comamonadaceae bacterium
AACATCGGTTTGATGAAAGCCGTCGACAAGTTTGAGTACCGTCGCGGCTACAAGTTTTCGACCTATGCCACCTGGTGGATTCGTCAGGCCATCACGCGCAGCATTGCGGACCAGGCGCGCACGATTCGCATCCCGGTGCACATGATCGAGACCATCAACAAGATGAACCGCATCAGCCGCCAGCATTTGCAGGAGTTCGGCTTTGAGCCCGATGCATCGGTGCTGGCTGAGCGCATGGAAATCCCTGAGGACAAAATCCGCAAGATCATGAAGATCGCCAAAGAGCCGATCAGCATGGAAACCCCGATTGGCGACGATGACGACTCCCACCTGGGCGATTTCATTGAAGACGCGGCCAACACGGCACCCATGGAAGCCGCCATGCAAGCCGGCCTGCGCGATGTGGTGAAGGACATTTTGGACAGCCTGACGCCACGCGAAGCCAAGGTGCTGCGCATGCGTTTCGGCATCGAGATGACCAGCGACCACACGCTGGAAGAAGTGGGCAAGCAGTTTGACGTGACGCGCGAACGCATCCGCCAGATTGAGGCCAAGGCGCTGCGCAAGCTCAAGCACCCCAGCCGCTCGGACAAGCTGCGGAGTTTTACCGACACGCTGTAAAAATAGGGGCTTCATAAGCCCCTATTTTTGCCCCTATTTCTTGCCCCTATTTTTGCTTCTTTCTTGAACTGCCTTTCAAAGGCCAACGCGCCGCGTCTCGGGAAACTCCTGTTCGCCCAACTCGCCACGCTGAAAAATCGCCGTTTTTTGGTGCCCGTTCTGGCCATCCCCCTGGCCGCTCCTTTGAACGCCGATTTCAAGCTCATTTTTGGGCTCTTTGTGCAGGTCTCTACGGCGGTCCAGATGCCTGGGGAACAGGCTGCCCGTGCGCGAAAAAACACGGCGGTCAAGAACATCATGTTTCGCCGGCACCCCACTCGGATGCACCGCCCACACCTTCCGGTCTGGCATCGACATGAAGGGGCTGGTAGTGCCCGGCGCATATTGCCAGACCACGCCTTGCAACCATTGGGAACTGGCGGGATCGAGCCTGATCAACTGGACCGTCAATTGCCGCTGTATGGCCAGCGAATACTTCAGCAGCCGCTCATCCCATTGAAGGATCAGCAACTGCACCAGCAACTGCGGCTGGCGTTCACGATCCGGCATTGCGATGACGTTGCAATCAAGCCAGGCAGTCGGTATGCCGTGTCGGCGCCGGATGTCGCTGAGCGCGACGTGCACCAATTCACGCCGGGTGCTGTCACCCGGTATTGAGTCGGGCAATTTTGAATCGGACATGGCCGCCGGTTTTGACAGCGGGAACGTCCGCACCGGTGCAGGCCGGCCGAATAAACGAGTGAAGATGCCCATGGTGCTGTCTCTTTCTCCTGGTTATTGCGGTTCGAAGGCTGTTTGCTTGAGTTTAAGAGCAACGCAAAGAATCAGCCAAGTTCAATGCCATTTCAACGACACTTCTTTACTTTCGCACCATCATCTGCTGCTCCATGCCATTTTCGTTACTGGGCCTTAATGCCGCGCTCGTGCGCGCTGTCAACGTTTTGGGCTATGTTGAACCCACACCCGTGCAAACCGCGACCGTTGGCGTCATTCTAAAAGGTAGCGACGTGCTGGCTCTGGCCCAGACTGGCTCAGGCAAGACGGCCGCGTTTTGCCTGCCCTTGCTGCAAGGCCTGCAAAGCCCAGGCGGTCTGCCCAGCACCCCCATAGACGCGCAACAGCACCGCCGCAAGTCAATCCGGGCGCTGATCCTGGTTCCCACGCGCGAGCTGGCGGTGCAAGTGGGCGACGTCATTCACAGCCTGGCGCAGCAGCTTCCAGTAGCTGTCAAAACCTCCGTGGTATTTGGCGGCGTGTCCATCAACCCGCAGATGATGGGCCTGCGCGGCGGCGCAGACATCATGGTGGCCACGCCAGGCCGCCTGCTGGACCTGATTGACCACAATGCATTGGGCGCACAGGGGCTGTCACACGTCAACACGCTGGTGCTGGACGAAGCCGACCGCCTGCTGGACCTGGGCTTTGCCGACGAGCTGGCGCGCATCCTGGCGCTGCTGCCGCGCAAACGCCAGAGCCTTTTTTTCTCGGCCACGTTCCCCCAGGCCGTGCAGGCATTGGCCGATGCCTTGCTGCATAACGCAGTGCGAATTGAAATTGCCTGCACGCCCGCAACGCTGCCCGTCATCTTGCAGCGTGTGATTGAGGTCGATGCACACAGGCGCACCCAGCTGCTGCGCCATCTGGTGCAGCAAAACGTCTGGAAGCGGGTGCTGGTGTTTGTGGCCACCAAGCATGCCGCAGAAATCGTCGCTGACAAGCTGCGCAAGGCCGATATTGACGCCGAGCCGTTCCACGGCAGCTTAAGCCAGGGCAAGCGCAGCCAGGTGCTGGCCGACTTCAAGGCCAGCCGGGTGCGAGTCGTGGTTGCTACCGATCTTGCAGCGCGCGGCCTGGATATCGCCGAGCTGCCGGTGGTGGTCAATTACGACCTGCCGCGCTCCAGCGTGGACTACATCCACCGCATTGGCCGCACCGGCCGCGCGGGTGAGAGCGGCGTGGCAATCAGCTTTGTCACGGCGGATTCGGATGCGCAGTTTCGGTTGATCGAGAAGCGCCAGGCATTGACTTTACAGCGTGAACAGGTGCCCGGTTTTGAACCGCTGGAGGCCTTCTTGACCTCAACACCGGAGGCTGCTGCGCCCAACACTGGCGGCATCAAAGGCCACCGGCCCAGCAAAAAGGACAAGCTTCGGGCCGCTGCGGCGCAACTGAATCCGTCAGGTCAATAATTCAGAAAAATACTATATTAATAGCTAACTATGTATA
>JAYVNK010000562.1:0-8888 GCA_043758475.1 Comamonadaceae bacterium
GGCCTGGGTGCGCGCCAGCAAGGCGGCATAGCAAAGCCGCCCGCGCTGCCATGCTTTCTGCTCGCCCATGAACTGGGCGTCGTACAGCACGCCCAGCATGATGCTGTGCAGCTCAAACAGGAAATTGCCTGCATCCGTATCGGCGCACATGGCGCCCATCTCGATGCACTGGCTGATGGTGCGGCCCATCAACCCGCGCCAGGCAGCCACCGCCTTGACCAAATGCCGGTGGAGGGAATCCTGCTGCCCGATTTCAAATGAAAATGCGGTGGTCTCCAGCAGGCAGTTGCCCATGGAACGGGCGCTGCACACCCGGTCCATCCAGGCCTGAACGATGGCATCCAGCCGTTGCGGACCCTTGGGCACCTGCATGGCTGGCAGAAAAACCGCCGCAAGAAACCGCTTGCCGTATTCATCCACCACCGCCATCTGCAGCGACTCCTTGGACCCTACACGCGAGAAAATGCCGCTTTTGGAGAGGAACAGCTTGTCTGCCACGCCCTGCAGGGTGACGGAAAACAAGCCGGTGCTGGTTGCAATTTCCAGCGCAGCGTCAATGATGGCAGTGCGAGTCAGCTCGCTTTTTTGTGTCTTGGCGTCCATCATTTATTTTCGCACGGGTTTGCGAAAACTAAAACTGGGTTGACACCAACATCTCAGGCGCGCAGCTTTGCCCCTGCCAGCCCGGGCTGCATCACCAGCCTGCCAGCCCCGCTATAGCAGAGAAAATGCCGGTTGGTGGCGCGCCCAATCGTGCAAAGGCCCAGCCGCTGCGCCAACTGATGGCCCATCTGGGTGATGCCACTGCGCGAGACGACGATGGGCACGCCCATCTGGGCCGATTTGATGACCATCTCGCTGGTCAGACGGCCCGTGGTGTAGAAGACGAGATCCGCAGCACCCGAAGGCCACGGCCAATTTTTGGCTTCGCCGCTCTTCGCGAGCACCGGGCCGCCCCCAGAAAAATTAGCCCCCCCGGGGCTGAGCGCTGCGGCTCCCGATGCGCCTGCGCACATAGGGACAGCGCGAAGGGCAAGTGCCTCAGGCACGAGCCTGTCCAGCGCAGCACACGCAGTGGCAAGCGTGGGGGCGACATCTTGCATGGCCATCCATCCTGCAATCGTGTCAATGGCGTTGTGGCGGCCCACGTCTTCTACAAAGATCAGCAGCTCTTCGCCACAAAACAAGGCGCAGGCATGCACCGAGCCGGCCGATTTGTAGGTGCTTTCTTTCAGGCGGATGGCGTTGACGACGGCGTATAGCTGGGCCTGCGTGATGCTGGCCTGTGGCAGATGAATGCTGTCAATATCATCCATGAGGTCGCCAAACACGCTGCCCTGGCCGCAGCCGGTGGTCACCACACGTTTGGAGGTTTTGGCTTCAATGTCGGCAATGCCACGGCGCGTCTTGACAGCGGCAGCCCCAACGTCCCAATCGACCGTGATGGATTCAATGTCCTGCGCGGACGTGACCAGCCGCTGGTTGCGCAAATAGCCCAGCACCAGCAGCTCGGGGTTGGCCCCCAGCGTCATCAGCGTCACCAGCTCACGTTTGTCAACGTAGACAGTGAGCGCGCGCTCGGCGGGGATTGAGATGGCGGTGGATTCGCCAAATTCATTGACCGCGACCGTCTCAAATGTCAGCGGTGCCCGGGCCTCCGTGAGGTAGGGCAAAACAGGACCGTCAGGATTTTTTGGCAGGGTTGACCACGGCATCAGGCTGCTTGCCGCTGGGCGGACTGGTGGCCGTGGTGGCAGGCGAGTGCGCGCCCGCCGCTTCCAGCGGTTTGGCATCTGGCGGCACATAGGCAAAGGCAGCGGGCTCGGCGCAGGTGGGCAACGCCGCTGCGGGCTTTGTGGCCTTGCCCGCTGCGTTGGCCGACTGGTAATAGCTCGCTGCCGCCTTGTCCTGCCATTTGCACAGCAGGTAGGCATCCACCTTGCCGCTCCACGCGGTCTTGGCTGCGGCTTCCGCAGCCTTGGCCTTGGCTTCTTCGTTCAACGCAGGGAGCTTGGCCAACGCTACGCTTGACGCAAGCGAAAGTAGCAAAACAATGGTTAGTTTCTTCATGTTGAAATCCTTTGCATAACCGGGGATACTGCGATGCGCTGCGCAGCGACTTTGCCCGACTTGATGTCGTCATACCAGTATTCATGGTGCTCTTTGGCCCAGGCTTCATCCACGTAGCCCGTGGCCATGCCTTGGTACGCGCCCTGCATACCAAGTGTGCCAATGTAGATGTGGCCCAAAAACATGGCCATCATCAGCACGGTGGCGACCGCATGGACCATGTGCGCGATTTGCATCGTTGCGCGTTCGTAAACCAGACCGGGCAGCAGTTTGTCCAGAACAAAGCCCGATGACACCACAACGATGCCAAGGAAGAACACGCCTCCCCAGAACACCAGTTTCTCGCCTGCGTTGAACCGGTTGGAAGCAGGCTCCGCGCCCGAGAACAAACCCCCGCCTTTGCCCAGCCAGGCCATGTCGCCCTTTTGCGGCCAGTTGTCGCGCAGGAAAGTAAAAAACACAATCACCAGCTACACGGCAAACACCGGCCCGGCAAAGTTGTGCATGGTTTTGAGGGCATAGGTCAGCCAGCCGAACAGCGCCTTGCCGATCACCGGCAGGATGAAAAACTGCCCAAACGCCATCACCACGCCCGAGACCGCCAGAATGCAAAAAGCAATGGCGTTGGACCAGTGCGCCGAGCGTTCAAATGGCGTGAAGCGCTCGATCTTGCGGCCCGTGTCCGCCGCGTGCATTTTGATGGTGCCCTTGGTGAAATAGAAAATCGCAATGGTCAGCAGCACAATCAGCAAAAGCGCCCCGCCATAAGGCAGCAGCCAGTTGTTGCGCACCTGTCGCCAGGCCTCACCCGCATTGGTCAGGCGCGAGCCAGGGTATTGCACAAAGGACTGGATCAGGTTGCCAGCCTCGGGCGCTTCGCTTTTTGGGAGGCTGCTGGTGCCGGTCACGCCCGCGCCGACCGCGCGCCACATGGGCGCATTGTTGCCAGGCTGGACTTTGGCGCGCTCGGCGTTGGACTGCTTGTCGTAGCCGGGCTCGCTGCTTGCGTCGGGCTTGACCGTGAATATGTTCTGGCTCTGGACCCCGTCTTGCAAAACGGCATCAGGCGCAGCCGCCGGTTTGGCTTGCGCCAGGCACGCGCCAGAAAACCCAAACGCTAATGAAATAGCAGCAATAAATGAACGCAGCATAGGGGTTTATTGCTAATTTGCTTTGGAATAGTCGTTTTGGCTGTTCTGCATGCGAGCTTTCAGATGCTGCTCCCAACTGGCCTTGTCACCAGGCTTCCAGCCGGACGCTACAAACGCGCTTCCGGTGCCGTTGAACGCTGGCGTGTCCTGCCTGGCCCCACCGCCCATTTCCTGTGGCTTGTCGCCGCAGGCCGCGATTGTGGCCAGCGCCAGCGTTGCCAAAGTAGCTGTCGTCAACCGCTTCATGACTTGGCTCCCGCAGCCGCAGGTTGCTGCGGTGCCGCACCGGGTTGCATCGCACCCCCAGGTGGCTGCCCAGCCTGCTTGGACCCGTAAGCCGTGCCCCAGCCCCAAACCTCAGCACCTTTGCCACGTTTGAGTACGCGGTTGCGGAAAATGTCGGCGACCACATCGCCATCACCGGCCAGCAGCGCCTTGGTGGAGCATTGTTCGGCGCAGGCCGGCAGCTTGCCTTCGGCCAGTCGGTTGCGGCCATATTTTTCAAACTCGGCCTGGCTGCCATTGGCCTCGGGACCACCGGCGCAAAAGGTGCATTTGTCCATCTTGCCGCGCACGCCAAAAGTGCCTTGCGAGGGGAACTGCGGTGCGCCAAACGGGCAGGCGTAGGAGCAGTAGCCGCAGCCAATGCAGACATCCTTGTCGTGCAGCACCACGCCCTCGTCGGTGCGGTAAAAGCAGTTGACCGGGCACACGGCCATGCAGGGCGCATCGCTGCAATGCATGCAGGCGACCGAGATGGATTTCTCGCCCGGTACGCCGTCATTCAGCGTGACGACGCGGCGGCGGTTGACGCCCCACGGAACTTCGTTTTCGTTCTTGCAGGCGGTGACGCAGCCATTGCATTCGATGCAGCGCTCTGCATCACAGACGAATTTCATTCTTGCCATGGGGTTCTCCTCAAGCTTTTTCGATTTGGCAAATCGTCGTCTTCGACTCTTGCATCATGGTCACGCTGTCGTAGCCATAGGTCGTCGCCGTGTTGATCGCCTCACCGCGAACCACTGGCGCTGCACCATTCGGGTAATAGGGAAGCATGTCGGCCCCCTGCCACCGGCCCGAGAAGTGGAATGGCATGAATACGGTATCTGGCCCCACCCGCTCCGTGACGAGCGCTTGCACATTGAGCCGCGCGCCGGTTGGCGAGGATACCCAGGCACGCTCGCCGTTGCGGATGCCTTTGGCGGACGCAACAGCCGGGTTGATTTCAACAAACATCTCCTGCTGCAACTCGGCCAGCCAAGGGTTTGAGCGGGTTTCTTCGCCGCCACCCTCGTACTCGACCAAACGGCCAGAAGTCAGTACAAACGGAAATTTCTCATGCACCTTGTCGGCAATGTTTTTCGTCTGAATTGACTTGTACAAGGTAGGCAGACGCCAGAACGCCTTCTTATCGTCATGCGTTGGGTACTTGGCCTGCAAGTCGGCCCGGTTGCCATACAGTGGCTCACGATGGGTAGGAATGGCATCCGGAAAATTCCACACCACGGCGCGCGCCTTGGCATTGCCAAACGGGTGCACGCCATGCACCTGCATGCACACGCGCTGGATGCCACCCGACATGTCGGTCTTCCAGTTTTTGCCTTCTGCCGCCGTCTTCTCAACGTCGGTCAAGTCATCCCACCAGCCCAGTTTTTTGAGCAGGACGTGGTCAAACTCGGGGTAGCCTGTGGTGATATCTGCGCCCTTGGAGTGCGAGCCATCCTCCGCCAGCAGGCTCTTGCCCTCCCGCTCCACGCCAAAGTTGGCGCGGAAGTTGCCGCCGCCTTCCATGACGTGCTTGGACGTGTCATACAGATTGGGTGAGCCCGGGTGTTTCAGCTCTGGCGTGCCGTAGCACGGCCATGGCAGGCCGAAGTAATCGCCCGTGGTGTCGTAGCCGGTTTCCTTGTCTTTGCCACCTTTTGATTTGAGCGTTTTCACGTCAAACATATGCATGTTGCGCATATGGGCTTTGAGGCGCTCCGGGCTCTGGCCGGTGTAGCCAATGGTCCACATGGACTTGTTGATTTCGCGCAGGATGTCTTCGGGCACGGGCTCGTCCATGCCCTTGACTTTCTGCAGTTTGTAGTTTTTGACCAGCTCTTTGCCAAAGCCGAGTTTCTCGGCAAACTGGTACATGATCATGTGGTCGCTACGGCTCTCCCACAGCGGCTCGATGACTTTCTCACGCCACTGGATGGACCGGTTGGACGCCGTGACGGAGCCCGTGGTCTCGAACTGCGTAGCCGCAGGAAGCAGGTAAACCGCGCGGTTGGGGTTCTGGTCTTCGGCCTTGCCCGGCATGGCTGCCATGGCTGCTGTGGCGGAAGGGTAAGGATCGACCACCACCAGCAGATCAAGTTTGTCCATGGCGCGCTTCATCTCCAGGCCGCGCGTCTGGGAGTTGGGCGCATGGCCCCAGAAGACGACGGCCCGCAGGTTGGAGTCCTGGTCAATCAGCTCGTTTTTCTCCAACACGCCGTCAATCCAGCGAGACACGGTGATGCCCGGCTTGCCCATCATGGCGGGCGAGGCGTAGCGGCCCTTGATCCAATCAAAATCAACGCCCCAAACTTTGGCAAAGTGCTTCCAGGAGCCTTCTACCAGGCCGTAGTAGCCGGGCAGGGAGTCAGGGTTCGGGCCGACATCGGTTGCGCCCTGCACGTTGTCGTGCCCACGGAAAATGTTGGCCCCGCCACCAGATTTGCCGATGTTGCCCAACGCAAGCTGCAAGATGCAAGATGCACGCACGATGGCGTTGCCCGTCGTGTGCTGGGTTTGGCCCATACACCACACGATGGTGCCTGGACGGCTCTCGTTGAGCATGGTGGCCACCTTGAGCACCTGCGCCTCATTGACGCCACAGGCTTCTTCCACCTTCTCGGGCGTCCACTTGGCCAGCACGTCTTCCTTGACCTTGTCCATGCCATAGACGCGGTCGTTGATGTACTGCTTGTCTTCCCAGCCGTTTTTGAAGATGTGGTACAGCAGGCCAAACAAAAACGGAATATCTGAGCCCGAGCGGATGCGCACAAACTCGTCTGCTTTGGCTGCCGTGCGGGTAAAGCGCGGGTCCACCACAATCATCTTGCAGCCGGTCTCCTTGGCATGCAGCATGTGCACCATGCTGACCGGGTGCGCCTCAGCCGCGTTGGAGCCGATGTACATCGCCACCTTCGCGTTTTGCATGTCGTTGTACGAGTTCGTCATCGCCCCGTAGCCCCAGGTATTGGCCACCCCGGCCACCGTGGTCGAATGGCAAATGCGCGCCTGGTGGTCGCAGTTGTTGCTGCCCCAGAAGCTCACGAACTTGCGCATCAAATACGCCTGCTCGTTGTTGTGTTTGCTGGAGCCGACCCAGTAGACCGAATCTGGCCCGCTGGCCTTGCGCAGGTCCATCATTCTGGCCGTGATCTCGTTCAGGGCCGTGTCCCAGCTGATGCGCTCGTACTTGCCGTTGACCAGCTTCATGGGGTAGCGCAGGCGGTACTCGCCGTGGCCGTGCTCCCGCAATGCAGCACCCTTGGCACAATAACCACCCAGGTTGATGGGCGAATCAAACACCGGTTCCTGGCGCACCCAGACGCCGTTTTCCACCACCGCATCGACCGCGCAGCCGACCGAGCAGTGGGTGCACACCGTGCGCTTGACCTCGATCTTGCCCGCGCCAATGGCAGGTTTGCCATCCCCAGCGTGGGACTTCTTCACCAGCGTCAACTGGGTGGCTGCAATTCCCACGCCCACACCCAGACCGGAGCGGCGCAAAAACGAGCGGCGGTCCATGGTGGGCAGCGCGTTGGACAGGCCACGGCGCAGGCTGTGTACGAAAGGAGAGTTAGAGGACGAGCGCAAAACAGTGCGTGCGTCGCCCATAGAGACTTCCGACTTTTTGGTCAACAACATTGGATTCTCCTGCGGTGGTTTAGACCAGGGTGGTCTTGTAGTAGCGCTTGACGTGCTCTGACAGGTGGTAGCCGCCGCCTTTGGCAGGCGCTGCTTTGACAGGTGCCTCAGGTTTGATGACCGGGCCTGCAGATGGCAGGAGGCTCGCAGTGGCTGCAATGGCCCCGAGGGTCCCCGCACCTGCAAACAATTTGCGACGCGATACTTGGCCTGTAGCGTGGCCCGCAGGCTCGCTGCTGGAATGGCTTTGTAGCTGGCTTGAAAGCTGGCTCATGCTGTCACCTTTTTTTTGGTTTCCCATGACTCTCATAGGAATCAAGTTTCTAAACGACTCCCCAAATATAACGCTGTTAAGAGCCTTCATCAATTGGGGGTTATTACTACGCTCTCATGTAAGCCGGCCGTCAGCGTTCAGGCGGTTTTCGAAACCCGCCCTCGACCCACGCCACAGCACTGGCGCGGTTCAGCTTGAAAGACGGTGGCACACGAACCTCGGCCACCGGCTGGCCGCCCTCGCCCGTGGCACCCAGCGTTGCGTAGGGACTGTCTTCGTCGGGCACGATGTCCAGCGTCACGTCAAGCCGGACGAGTTCGCCGTTCACCGCAGCTGAGACCGAAATGCTCTGGTGCAGCGACGCATGCAGCTGCTGCTCGTGCCGGCGCACAAATTCCGAAGCAGTTTTGACAAGCGTGCTGAAGGCAAATCCATCGAGCGGCTTGGGGTTTTTCTTGTCGCGCCCCATGGTCCAAGGGCCCACCAGGGCGGGCTCGGGCTCACCATCCTTGATCATGGCAACGGCCCAGCCGTCGTCGTCTTCATTTTTGATGACCTTTGCCGTCCAGCCGTCGCCCGCCCACAGGCGGGGTTGCTGAATGTTGGAGACGTTGGCAAGCGTCGGCATGCCATCGGAGGTCGCAGGGAATTTGGTTGAATCAGTCAAAATAAAAGTCTTGTTGCAGCGAAGTATGCGCATCAATCCAGCATGTCAAAACCCTGTGTTTCCACGCTGGCAAAAGCGCGTGTGAATTCGGCCAGCGCGGCGTAAAACTTGGCTTTGGGGTGGGCACTGATGGCGTCACACATGGCCAGCACCCACGGTAGAAAGTGAATGGTGAAGAACTTGCGTTGTGCCGTGAGGTTGGCCACAGCCACGTCATCGCCCGCAATCAGGTAGCGCATCACCTCGCACAGGTAGGCAATATGATCTTCAGTCTCACTCATGGCCTCGTCGCGTGCCAGGCCAAGACCAGCGAGGTCGCCGCGCAAGGCGGCCAGTGGCTTTTCGTTCAAGAAACCGCTCAGGTAGTGCGAGGCAAACAGGTAGACCTCGGGCTTTCCCATGCCCATGAACAGCGTGTTGTACTCGTCGCGGATGGCCGCGTCAGCCCCGGTTCGCGCAGCAGCCACCAGATCACGCCATGGCTCCTGCAGGAAGCCGCCCGCTGCCGGGGCCTCAGTGGCGGCAACCCGGATTTGCGCGAGGATTTCAGCGCTGGGCGGGGCGTAATACAGCGCTGCCAGCAGGCCATAAACCTCGGCACGGGCGGTTTCTTCGTCCAGGGCGGAGGAATGGGGGATGGAGCCTCTTAAAGTGTTGGGGTCAGAGCCCAATTTCGTACTCATTGATCTGTCTCCGGTTAAACCGTTGTCCTGAATTGGGATCTGAGCCGCAAGGTTTAGAGATGTCGGGGTCAGAGCCCAATTTCGTACTCATTGATCTGTCTCCGGTTAAACCGTTGTCCTGAATTGGGATCTGAGCCGCA
>JAYVNK010000563.1:0-2846 GCA_043758475.1 Comamonadaceae bacterium
AGGGTCTGGACGCGGCAAGCTTCCTGCAAGGGCAATTGACGCAGGATTTCGTCTTGCTCAAAGACAATGAAGCGCGCCTGGCGGGCTTCTGCTCTGCCAAAGGACGGATGCAGGCGAGTTTTGTCGGGTTCAAGCGCGCGGCGCATGGCGACAATAACGCAGCCCAGAGCGACATCCTGCTGGTCTGCAACCGCGACGTTCTTGAGGCCACGCGCAAACGCCTGTCGATGTTTGTCATGCGGGCCAAGGCCCGACTGGTCGACGCCAGCGATGACTATGCCTTGTACGGGCTGGCAGGTGACGCTATCACTTCAGTAGCTGACTATGTATATATACCATGGGCTACAGCCCAATCCGGTACTGCATCTTTGGTTTCGCTGTACCCGGCAGATGGCGTTGCGCGTGCGTTGTGGCTGGCTCCAAAAGGCGAGCCCGCACCGGTGGGTCCGCACCTTGCGGAAGAACTGTGGCGTTGGGGCGAGGTGCGCAGCGGCATTGCCAGTATCAGCGCAAAAATAGTCGATGCGTTTGTGCCGCAAATGCTCAATTACGAGTCGGTAGGCGGCGTCAACTTCAAAAAAGGCTGCTACCCCGGCCAGGAAGTGGTGGCGCGCAGCCAATTCCGGGGCACGTTGAAGCGGCGGGCTTATCTGGTGCATTGCAGTGCTGCGATGGCCGCCGGCGATGAGGTGTTTGGGCCCGCAGACGCCACCCAGTCCTGCGGCACCGTGGCCCAAGCCGCCGCCGCGCCCAATGGCGGGTTTGACGCCATTGTGTCAATGCAGGTCGCCGCCGCGCTGGCGGGTGGTTTAACCATCGGGACACCGCAAGCAGCAGCAGTGGATGTGCTGGCCCTGCCCTACCCGCTGCTGGAAGATATTTGATTTACAACCGGGCACGTACTGACTCAGGCACTTGGCTTCGCACGCTGTCCTGATACGCCTGGGGCACCGCCGCGAGAGCCGCGCGATAGGCCTTCAGGGCTTGCGCCTCATCATTGAGCTTGAGCAGGTAAATATTGCCGATGCGCAACGCGCCCTCGGCCGCCTGAGTGGGCAGTAGCTGGTTGCGCAGTTCCAGCGCCCAAATCGCCAGCGGCCAATCGCCCCTGCGCTCACCCAGGTTGTAGGCCAGCTTGAGCATGTCATTGTCGTAGCTGCCGCTGCCCAGGTAGTTGCGAACCAGGCTGTCGGCTCTGGCAAGCTGCCCACTCTGGATCAGCAGCAAAACCTCTAGCGACCGGACCGACGGCGCGGCTGGCTGGATCGCTTTGGCACGCGCCAAATAACGCGAGGCACCGTCCCTGTCAAGCAACGCTGATTTGCCGCGCGCCGCGTTGGACAAAATGGCCACCACGTACGGGCGGGATGACAAGACAGACTCCCAAATCCAGATGGCGTTTTGCCAGTCGCCCCAACTGGCCAGGTTGTCAGCGACCAGCGGCGTGATTTTGCGGTAATGGGGGTTGATGGCCACCCCTTCGCGCACCCGTTGCAGCAGGTCGGCTTTGGCGTCATTCCACTGCGGGTTGGCGGGTTCGCCCGACGCCGAGATAGCCAGCGCCATTTTGACCGCCGTGATGATTTTTTTCTCGCACGCGGCGGCCTGCTGCGAAATGTAAGCCGCAAGCAGCAGGCACAGCAGCGTTGCAACCACCGATGCGCGGGCCACAGCAGCACCCCAGGGCATTCGAGACCCGTACGTCATGCGCGATGCCGGCGCATGGGCTAAGCCCAAGTCGGTGGCCGCCAAAAGTCCCAAGCCCACGGCAAAAATGGCACCCGTGCTGGCCATGCGCCAGGCAAATCCAGCGCCACTCACCAGCAACAGCGCCAGCAGGCTGGCCAGCGCAAACGCCCGAGGCAGCGCATCGGGCGCACTGCCTGCGTGCCATGTTCTCCAGGCTGATGTCCCCAGGTAGACCAGCAACCCCATCAAAAACAGCCAGCCCGCCAGGCCATATTGGGCAATCAATTGCAAAAATTCATTGTGGGCATAAAAGTCAGTCTCCAGTTGGGAGCCGACCGACTGGTACAGCGGAATGTCCACCTCCCAGGCACCCGCCCCCACGCCGGCCAGTGGTCGGTCCGCAATCATGCGGCCCGTTGCCCGCCACATGACGAGGCGGATGGAGCCGGAGCCCGTGGTGAACTCGTCCTGCCCCGAGAACGACGCCACCCTGAACGTGGTGCGCTCTATCGCCGTGCGGCCATGGTTTTCTGCCATGATTCTCGGGTTGCCGGTCGGCACCGACCCCAGCCCGATCACGGTCGCCAGCAAGATGCCCAAAGCCAGCGCGTGCTCTTTGCGCGTCCAGCCCGACGATGCCAGTTGCGCCCGGTACCGGACCACAATCACCGGCAACAGCAAGGCCAGCACTGCCAGGGCGAGCAAAGCAGAGCGGGTGCCCGTCATCATCAGGGCCACCCAATTGAAGGCCACAGACAGGGCGCGCACGGCAATCTGGTCCTGGCCACGGGCCCGGGCCAGAAGCCACACCGAGAACGGCACCGTGCACACCACATACTCGGCAAACATGTTGCGGTTGACAAAGGTGGACGCCGGGTTCGGCCCCTGCGGAAACAGACCGAAATCCACCAGAAATTGCAGCACCGTCCAAAGCGATGCCAGCACCGCACCCCAGTGAATGGCGCTTGCCAGCCGCGGCAGGCGGCTGCGCGTAAACGTGTTGAGGGCCAGCCACAAGAGCAGGCTGAAGACAAACCAGCGAATCGCTTCCACCCCGGCCAGATACGTGTGGGACCACGCCATGCTGCCCAGTGCATAAGCCATCAGCCCCAGAGGCAGCCACATCACGGGATGCCACTGCGGGGTTGTGGTGTCAC
>JAYVNK010000564.1:0-8882 GCA_043758475.1 Comamonadaceae bacterium
ACCAATACTTTGAGGCTCATGATGGCCTCTCCAGTGATGGCGGCAGTGGTTGAAGCTGGGGCGGTGGTCCGTCCAGCGGCAAGGTGACGTTGAAGCTGCTGCCGCCCCCACTGCGACGCCTGACGGTGAGGCTGCCGCCATGCGCCACCGCGATGGCGCGACACAAAGCCAGCCCGAGCCCCGCACCCCGGGATTCGCGCGAGCCGGACTGGTCGCCACGGCGGTAAGGCTCAAAAATCAGGTGCTGGTCGGCAGGCGCACTGCCGGGGCCCCGGTCTTTGACAGAAACCACCAGGGACTGCGCCATGTCATGGGTGTCAGTGCTGGTGTGGACAATCGCGACCAGGGCCACATCGCCATCGCTGTAGGCCAATGCGTTGTCCAGCAAGTTGCCGATCATTTGTGCCAGCAGCACCGGGTCTGCCTTGATCAGCGGCAGCCCCGCCGGAATGGCTGACTTGATGCGGCGGGTCGGATCGCGCTGGCGCACCCGGGCCAGCACGGTGCCGACGATTTCTTCCAACGACTCCCAATCCCTGCCTTCCCGCCAGCCCGGCCCCAGCGTTTGCTGCGTGCTGGTAAGCCGTACCAGTTGAAGCGTGTTCTCCGTCACGGTGGACAAGTAAGCGGCCTCACTGGCGATGCTGCCCAGCAACCTGTGCTGCTCTGCGGGGCTCAGCTTCTGAGCTTGCGTCTGCAGCGATGACGCTGCGCCCACGATGGCGGCCAGCGGGGTGCGCAGGTCATGGGACACCGCCGCCAGAAAGGTGCTTTGAAGCTGTTGGCGCTGCACCTCCATTTGCGAGGCTTGTACATTGGCCGTCAGGCGCACACGCCCCAACGCCTGCGCCAGCAGCCCGCACAGGGCTTGTGCGTGTTCGCAGCCATCGGTATCGCTGGCCAGGGCGGGCCGTATGCACACCGCGCCCAGCGCCTGGGTTGTCCGGGTTGATTGAGCTGGCTCACCCAGCGCCAGCGGCACGTACCAGGCATCCAGACCGGGCCATCGGCCCGTGCCGGGTCCCAGGACGGCAGACTCTTTCATGCAGCATCGCAAACCATCCCTTACGGCGTCGGGCTGATCGGCATCGAGGGCCACGATGTCAGTGCCGGTGCCAGCGTCATGGCCTGCGGCGACACCCAGTGCCAATGCCAGAGTATTTGGCCCGCCAAACGCTGCATCCAGAGCCTGCTGCCCCAACGCGGCGACTCCGCCAGATGTTGTGGTGTTGGCAAGGCCGGACGCCAGAGCCTGAAGCTGGCGTGCCCGTTGTTCGCTCAACGCCGCATGGCGCGTTTCGCGTCGCAGCCCGGCCGCCAGATGGCTGATGACCAGGGCCACCACCAGCATGACGGCCAACGCAATCAGGTGCCCCTGGCTTTCTACTTCAAACGTCCAGCGTGGCGGCACAAAAAAGAAGTTCAGCGCGGTCACGGCACCCACCGCACACACGGCAGACTGAACCCAGTCCAGCCTGTAGGCCGCAAGCACCACCACCAGCACGTACAGCATGGCCTGGCTGGTCAGTGACACATGGGGGTCCAGCAGGGCGCTGCAAGCCGTAGCTACAGTCAACAGTCCTGCAATGGCAGCCCAGCTTCGCACCGAATGCGCGCCCGGCTTCTGTGTGGCAGCAGCGGTGGAAGTGTTTGAAAGTTGGGCCATGTGTTCAGCGTACCACTGGCCGTATCAGGATTGCATCAGGAAAGTCAAGGGCGCGACGGTAGCAGACACCATGACAACGCCATCGACAACAATTCCGTCGCCATTCCCGCGCAGGCGTCCCGCCGCAAGGCATTGATCGGCATGGGCGCCCTTGCTGTCGGTGCTGCCCTGCCACTGCCAGCGCTGGCCCAGTCCGACAAGCCCATCCGCTTCATCCTGCCGGTGGCCACGGGCTCGGGCGTGGACACCATCACGCGGGCCACCAGAGTTGCCATTGCCAAGGCGCTGGGGCACCCGGTGGTTATCGACAACCAGCCAGGCGCGGGCGGCATTGTCGGCACGTCTGCGATGGTGAAGGCGGCACCCGATGGTTTTACCTTGAGCGTCGTCTCCAATAACCACGCCATCTACCCCATTCGTTTGGATGATGTTTTTGGAGTGACGCATGCGTCGAAGGCCACTTCTGGCGCAGATTCATGTCCTTTTCCCCTCAAATCGCGTTTCCCGGCCCCTGAAACTCGCAATTGACGCGAAATTTGGGTCCGGTTCATGTGCTGCTGCGCCCCAATGTGAAGGCTTGGCCCGGCTCTTGCTGTGTTGTTGGTCAGCGCAACCTCACGTGGCAAAAAACCAAGCCACCATGCGATTTTTCACCGTTTCTTTTCGTTCTCTGAACCGGCTGGCGAGAGCCTCAGCGGCGATGGCTTTGGCAGCCGCTGTGCTGGGCGGACCACAAGCCTTTGCGGCGCCGGTGACGATCACTACGCCGTTCATCAATTTTGAGAACCGTGCCATCAATTCGCTCGGCTTTGGCGCTGGACAGTTTTTGCGGTTTGGTGGCAACTCGGTCTTTCCCAACGGCTTAAGCGGTACCACGGGCGTTGCATTGCTGGGAGGCACAATGTTTCAGACCAACATCAACTTTGACCCAAGCCCGGTTGGTCCCAACTTCTTCAGCCGTTACCTTTCAGTCACTCCCCAACGACTGGGGGGTGGTGCGACCAGCAACCCATGGACGCTGACGTTCTCCAACAGCGTGAACCCGGTTAACAGCGCCCTGGCTGTTGTGCAGATGCTTCCACGGCAACCTGGGCGACTGCCGCTGGTACTTGCGGGACACACGCACGCGCAAAGAGCATTTGCCACCGGGCCGACACTGACTGGCATTACACAAACAGCGCGTCAAACCCGTCAATGGGTTCAAACCGCTTGTTGATGTAGCGCAGGCGCGTCGGGCCAGGCATGGCGCGGGTTGACACAGAGTGGCGACCGTCCCCCGGGTAGCAAATCACGCGGCCGCCATTTTCTTCAAAAGGTTCGGGTTCGATCACGGCGGGCAGGCGGCTGCGGGCTTCGGCCATCACGGCCTGCACGCTGGCAAAGCGGGCAAGGTGGGCCAGGCTCATGATCTGGGGCGGGGCAAGCTCGATCTGGCCACTGCGGTATTGCGCCAGCGCTGCGCGGGGTGTGAGCCACATGCTTTCCGTCGCTTCGTGGTTGTCATGCCCCGCAATCTGGCCGGCCGGACTGGCGGCCACAAAAAAACGGGTGTCAAAGCGCTTGTTCATCACAGAAGGCACCTTGGGCGTGATCCAGCGCGACCAAGGGGCCAGGCTGCGGGTGTCCAGGCGCAGTTGCATGTGTGCCAGCACCTCGTCAAACGCATGGCCTTGGCGCAGCAGTTGCGTGGCCTGCATTGCGTGGGCGTGGGTGGCACCCTGCGCAAACAGGATGCCCGATTCTTCAAACGCCTCACGCACGGCGGCGATGTACAGGCCGGCCGCTGTCAGCGTGTCAATGCCGGGCTCGTTCAATGTGGCATGCAGGTCGGGCAGGGGCTGGTCCAGATGGGCGGCCATGTCCAGCTCGGCGTCAAAGCGGTCTACCTTGCCACCAGGGAACACGTAGGCACCGCCCAGCACGTCAGACAGGCCGTGACGCTTGAGCAAAAAGACTTCCAGGCCTGCACCGCCAGAATTTGATAACGCACCATCAGCCCCGCCAAAATGGTTCCGCAGAATCATGACGGTTGCGGCAGGGCGGGGCGGGGTTGTGACGATTTCCGAGTTCAGTTCCATTGGGGCTTTATAACAGCACCCATCAGGCTGGTGCAGCGGAAGGTGCAGCAAACAGACCCGCCGCCTTTTGCACCTCCACCCGAATCTCTTCAGTCAACCGCGCTTTGAGGTCGGTGAAAACCGGCGCGGTTTTGATGGCGTAATGTCGCGGGTGCGCCAGTTGCACCGGCAAATCCAGCTTGATGCGCCCAGGCCGCGCGCTCATAACCACCACGCGGCTGCCCATGAACACGGCTTCGTCAATGTCATGGGTCACAAACAAAACCGTTTTGCGCTCGGCCTCCCAAATGCCCAGCAGCAGCTCCTGCATCAGCTCGCGGGTCTGGAGGTCGAGCGCGCCAAAGGGCTCGTCCATCAGCAGCATGCGCGGGCCGTTGGCCAGCGCGCGGGCAATCGCCGTGCGCTGCTGCATGCCGCCCGAAAGCTGGTTGGGGTAGTGGTTCTCGAACCCGCTCAGGCCGACTTTTTTGATGAAGCCCTGCGCAATGTCAAGCTGCTCTGCGCGCGCCATGCCGCGCTCGTTCAGGCCAAAGCAGACGTTGTCGCGCACGCTGAGCCATGGGAACAGGGTGTAGCTTTGAAACACCATGCCCCGGTCTGCGCCCGGGCCGATGATGCGTTTGCCCTCCAGCAGCACCTCGCCCGAGGTCTGCTGGTCCAGCCCAGCCACGATGCGCAACAGTGTGCTTTTGCCGCAGCCTGATGGCCCCAGGATAGTGATGAAATCGTTTTCGGCAACCAGCATGCTGGTTGCCTGCAGCGCCAGCGTGGGGGTGCCGCCCGTGGTGGACGCGAAACTGCGTGATACCCCCTGGATGGACAGAAAATCGGTCATGGTGAAACTTTCAGCGCCCCGTCAGCGGCGGCATCATCGCCCCAACTGCGCCCAGGGGAACAGCGCGCGGTTCAGCCATTTGAAGGCAAGGTCGCTGATCAGGCCAATCAACCCGATGACGATGATGTCAAAGATGATCTGATCGGTGGCCAGCAGCGCCTGGCTGTCAGTGATCATGTGGCCAATGCCGCTGGACGCGCCAATCAGCTCCGCCACGATCACATAGGTCCAGGCCCAGCCCAGCACCATGCGCAAAATCTCGCAAATTTCGGGCGCTGCGCTGCGGATCAGCACGCGTTTCACAATGCCGGAATCACTGCAGCCCAATGTGTAGGCAGCCTCCACCAGATCGCGCCTAGTGTTGCCCACGGCCACCGCAATCATCAGCACCAGCTGGAAAAAACTGCCAATGAAAATCACCGACAGTTTCTGCGCCTCGCCAATGCCGGCCCACAAAATCAAGAGCGGGATGAACGCGCTGGCCGGCAGGTAGCGGGCGAATGACACAAAGGGCTCAAAGAAGGCCTCTATCGGCTTGTAAGCCCCCATCAGCACGCCCAGCGGCAACGCAAAGGTGGCCGCAATGGCGAAGCCGCCCACCACACGCCACACCGTCATGCCAATGTCCCAGCCAAAGCCCATGGTGGTGAGCAGCGTCCAGCCGGACTTGACCGTGGTCAGCGGATCGGCCAGAAACGTCTTGTTGACCAGGCCGCCTAACGTGACGCCCGCCCACACTGCGGTGAACAACACGAAGAAGGCCACGCCCAGCACAATACGGGTGGTGGGGCCGACCGGTTTAAGCGGTGTCATGTAAATGCCCTGGCTGGCGTGCAGAAGCTGTTACTTCAGGAAGCGCGTATCAGCCAGTTTGGACATGTCTGGCAGCGATTTGATGATGCCCATTTCCAACAACAGATCGGCCGCTTCTTTGCTGAACTGCGCATGCTCGCCAGCAAAGAACTTCTGATTGGCGGCCCGGTCTTGCCAGCGCAGGTAGGATGCACTTTTGGAGAAAGCTTCGCCGGTTTGCTTCACGTCAGCCCCCATGATTTCGTTGCTCTTGGCGGGGTCGGCCTTGAGCATGTCCAGTGCATCAAAGTATCCATCTGCCAGAGCTTTGGCGGCCTTGGGGTTGTCGGCAAGAAACTTCGGCGTGCAGCCAAAGGTGTCCATCACCATCGGATAGTCCAACGTGGTGGCAATGATCTTGCCGGCCTCTGGTTTGGCACGCACGGCGCTCAGGTAGGGCTCATAGGTCATGGCTGCGTCCATTCCGTCCGTGCCAGCAATCATGGCGTTGGCAGCGGCTTGGGGCGACAGGTTCACGACTTTGACGTCCTTGATGCTCAGGCCGTTTTTCTTCAGCATCCACGCCAGCCCGAAGTACGGCGCGGTGCCGGGCGCGTCGGCTGCCACGGTTTTGCCCTTGAGGTCGCTGATTTTTGTGATGCCAGATTTGACGACCATGCCATCAGCACCAAAACTCTTGTCAAGCTGAGTAGTTACTAAAAAAAACTGTTCGGAGCTGGATTTTTGACCCAACAAAGACAAGCATCTTGCCCGAAAGGACAAATCCTGGCGCAGTGAACCGTACTCTTTTAGCCGGCTTTTTGAATAACCATGATGGTGCGATTCGCAGGATCAACCCGAATCGTGTCGCCGCTAGAAATATAGTCAATTGCGTTCGGCTCCCACCCTTCTGTCACAGGAATTCCGGCTAAAACCGACCCTTGCACCATGACGGGATTCAATTTTCCGAACACCAGACCTGCGGGTGCGATGCCTTTGTTCAGCAAGTCATAAAAAGCCCAGCCCCCTGCCACGCCACCTTTGGTTGTCGGAATAACGAGGATGCGACCCTTGACGGATTCACCCTGCGCGCTGTGGCCAATCCGGGAAATAATGCCTGTCAGCCGGTCCAAATCGTAGCGGGGGCTGAACCCCTCGCGCATCACCAGCGCCGGCGCTTCGACGCAGGGGCCCCAAGCGCGCTGGACTTGCAGCAAATAACTCATCGCAGATCTCCCGTACAGGCAATGTCAACGCAGTCCTGCGTTCGGCGCAGCACGGTATTGAACCGATGAGCTGTGATTGTGTTGACGAGCTTGCCAGAGTTGGAGACAAGGTTGGTCCAGCCATTTTCCTCGCGTATCTGCGTGAGGCGCTGCAAGATGTAGAAGCAGACACCCTGTAGCAGAACGACGCCCGCGCTTTCGAGCACATCCACGTAGCCCAGGCGCTTGGCATCGCTGTAGATCATATGACTGGTGGTGATGACGGCCGTCATGCCATGAGCGACCTTGCGATCCTTGAAGCGCCCTGCCATGTCCTGCATCTCAAAAAGTGACAGCTGCGGACCGGAGAACACTACGATGTTCGAGCCGCCCTTGAGATAGTGGTACGCGTCATAAACGGCCTGGATGTCGGCATCCGTCACAGTCAGGGTGTGCGTTGGCTGATTGCCACTGAATGCAGCTTCAGGGGTGGGCGCTTCGGGCGTGACGCCAACCATATGGAACATGGCCATCGATCCGTAGCTCGCAAGCGAGGCCCCCAACTGCTTCAGTTCATCGGACAAGGGCATGCGGTCAAAGCCGTTGAATACTGGCACGGCAAAGTAGTCCTGGTGCGGATGGCCCACGATCTTTCCGAGTGCGCCCCAATCAGCCAGGTCGTTCATACCGGCCTTGAGATTGACCAACAACGTGCCGCGTCGCTTTTCATCAAGGTGAAACCCATACTCGGGCGTTCGGCCCGTGATGGCAGCCGCAAAACTTGCCTTGCCAGCCTCGAAATTGGTGCGTGCGCCAAGCACAGAGTTGGCATAGATCACCGTGCCCGTATCGCCCCATGCGACATGTTCACCGAGCTTTGGCTGGTAGACCGTTTGGTAGGGAATACAGGTATCGGTGGCCGCGATGCGCATGCCGCGGAAGATGGACAGAATCTCGCGCTCTTTGACGACTTCCGGCGCATCCTGCCGCAGCCGCGGATCTGGGTGAAAGTGCATGCACTGCGCGTTGCTGGAGGTGGGCACGGCACACTGCGCCTTTTGTCCCGACATGTCCCGCAATAGACCGAGCCCGCCGTCGCCCATGACCTCAATGTCGCCCATCACATGGGCATTGTTGATACGTACAAAGCGCTCGGCCTCAAAGAAGTTCCCGACTTCGATCTGGAACTGCAGCGCCTCTTGCACAGCTAGACCCTTTTCGCCGCGTAGCATCGCCTGCTCTTCTATATCGAGTTGCATGTTGGTGTCCGTTCACTCAAGCTTCACGCCGGCAGCCTTCACCAGCGGTGGCCACTTCTGCAGGTCTTGCTCCATGAACTTTGCCAGCTCGGCAGGGTCCGTGCTGTTGCGAACCTCCAGGCCGACGCTGGCCAGCTTCTGCGCGACTTCCGGATCCTGGGAGACAGCAATGAACTCCCGGTACAGCTTTTGCACCACGTCCGGCGGCAGACCGGCAGGCCCCACCACGGCAAACCACTGGAGCGTGGTGACGCCTGGCAATGTTTCGCTTATGGTCGGCACATTGGGCAAAAGCGACGTGCGCTTCTCGCCCGTCGTCGCAAGCGCCTTGAGCTGGCCGCTGCGCAGGAAGGGCAGTACCGGCGCGAGGCCCAGCACAGCAACCTTTACCTGGCCGCCCACTACGTCGGTGATGGCCTGGCCGCCGCCCTTGTAGGGCACATGAGAGAGGTCGATGCCCGCCTTGTGCTTGATCATCTCCATGCCCAGGTGCTGCGCGGTGCCCTGGCCGGAGGACCCATAAGGCTCACCCGGCATGGCCTTGGCGTAGTCAATGAGTTCCTTGATCGTATTGGGTGCAAAGCTGGGGTGGGCCACCACGATATGTGCGCCGGTCGCCAGCATCGTCACCGGCGTGAAGTCCTTGACCGGATCCGTGCCCATCTTCGCCATGAGCGCGGGCGCGATCGTATTGCTGTCCAGGAAAATGCCCAGCGTATAGCCGTTGGGCGCGGACCGGCCGATGAAGTCGGTGCCGATCATGCCGCTTCCACCCGCCCTGTTCTCGACATTAAACGGTGTGCCCAGTCGCGCGGTGAGTTTTTGCGCGTAAAGGCGTGCCACCATGTCTGTCACACCGCCCGGCTGATACGGAACGACGATGGAGACGGCTCGGCTGGGGTACGGCTGCTGCGCTCTGGCCGGGCTCAGGCTTGTGAAGGCACTTGCCATACCGGTAATGATGGCGGCGATGAATTTCATGGTTTGTCTCCTGTTTAGTGCTATCTGTCTGTCTTGCTTGCCTACTTGTTCGAACTTCAGCCAGCT
>JAYVNK010000565.1:0-2845 GCA_043758475.1 Comamonadaceae bacterium
TCCACATCATCGAAGGCACTTTGACGCGCCCTGACTTGCTCGCACTGTACCAGGCTTGCGACTGTTTTGTGTCGCTACACCGCGCCGAAGGTTTCGGCCGGGGCTTGGCAGAGGCCATGCAACTGGGACTGCATGTCATCGCCACGGGCTACTCAGGCAATGTGGATTTTTGCCAACCCCCGCATGCCGACCTGGTGCGCTACCGCTTGACCAAAGTTCGCAAGGGCCACTACCCCAATAGTCAGGGCCAGGTGTGGGCCACCGCCGATGTGGCGCACGCTGCAGAGTTGATGCGTCGCTTCGCCTTGCGGTCGCCAAAGGGAACCAAGCAAGCCGACTGGCCTGCGTTCTCTGCCGCAGTGGTGGGCGCACGTTACCGGGCACGGCTGGAGGCGATTTACCAAAAAGAGAAAATGCATGTCGCAACTTGAATCTGAATCGATTGAAATCCTTCTGGAGGCGATCGCCGGTCCCCGAAAGCCGGTGATGCTGTACTCGATTGGCAAAGACTCTTCGGTGATGCTGCACCTGGCGCGCAAGGCATTTTGGCCAGCGCCGCCGCCGTTTCCCTTGCTGCATGTGGATACGACCTGGAAATTTCAGGCGATGTACGCGCACCGGGCGCGCATGGTGGCAGATTCGGGCATGGAGTTGATCGTGCATGTCAATGAGGACGGGCGGCAGGCAGGCATCAATCCTTTCACCCACGGCAGCAGCTACTACACCGATGTGATGAAGACGCAGGGGCTGCGCCAGGCGCTTGATGCGCACGGCTTTGATGTGGTGTTTGGCGGGGCCCGGCGCGATGAGGAACGGAGCCGCGCCAAGGAACGGGTTTTTTCCTTTCGCGGGCAAGGCCACCGCTGGGACCCCAAGGCGCAACGTCCTGAACTATGGAACCTGTACAACACACACCCCCGGCCGGGCGAATCCATACGGGTGTTCCCCCTGAGCAACTGGACTGAGTTGGATATTTGGGAATATATCCGGACCGAAGAAATTCCCATCGTGCCACTGTACTTTGCTGATATGCGCCCGGTGGTGCGCCGCAGTGGTACCTGGATCATGGTGGACGATGCACGCTTGCCACTTGCACCGGGCGAGGTACCCGAGCAGCGGCTGGTGCGGTTTCGCACGCTGGGGTGCTACCCCTTGAGTGGTGCGGTTGAAAGTCCGGCCGCGACGCTGGACGAGATCATTGTTGAGACCATTGCAGCCCGCAGTTCAGAGCGGCAAGGCCGCTTGATTGACTCGGATGTGCCCGGCTCCATGGAGAAGAAAAAGCAAGAGGGGTATTTCTAATGGACACGCTGCGCTTTATTACCTGTGGCAGCGTGGATGACGGCAAAAGCACGCTGATTGGCCGCCTACTGTTCGAGTGCAAGGCAATTTTTGATGACCAATTGACAGCGCTAGAAAGCGACTCGCGCCAATATGGCACCCAAGGCGAAACGCTTGACCTGGCTTTGCTGGTAGATGGTCTGCAGGCCGAGCGTGAGCAGGGCATCACCATCGACGTGGCCTACCGGTTCTTCACGACCGGGCAGCGTCGCTTTGTCGTGGCCGACACACCGGGGCATGAGCAGTACACGCGCAATATGGCCACAGGTGCATCCACTGCCGATCTGGCCGTGATTTTGATTGATGCGCGCAAAGGCATGCGCACGCAAACGCGGCGCCACAGCCGCATCGTGGCGATGATGGGGATTCGGCATGTGGTGCTGGCTGTCAACAAGATGGACCTGATGGCCTTTGACGAGGCGGTGTTCAAACGCATCGTTGCGGAATATTCGGCATTCTCGGCAGGCTTTGGATTTGCAAGCTTGCAGGCCATACCGGTGTCAGGGCTGCTTGGCGACAACGTGCTGCACCTGAGTCAGCAAACCCCTTGGTACAAAGGCCCAGGTCTGATGGACTACCTAAATGCTGTGGACGTGTGCAATGGCCAGCCGAGTGGCGCTTTTCGCATGCCAGTGCAGTGGGTAAACCGACCCCATCCGGACTTCCGGGGGCTCTGTGGCCGTATTGCCGGGGGTGTATTGCACAAAGGTGATGCCGTGCGGGTATTGCCATCCGGGGTGACTACTCGCGTCAAGGCCGTGTGGATGGACTCCAAGGAAGTCGAAATTGCCCAATGCGGCGACGCAGTGACGCTGACCGTAACCGATGAAGTAGATGCGAGCCGTGGGGATGTGCTGGCGGCCGTCACCGATGCACCCGAAGTGGCGGACCAGTTTGAGGCGCGTCTGCTCTGGATGGCAGAGCAAGCTCTCGCGCCCGGACGGCAATACTTGCTGAAATTGGGTACCAAGGAATTGACTGCTACCGTCACAGAGATAAAACACCGTGAGGATGTGAACACGGGTGCTCGCCTGGCGGCCAAGGTACTGCAATTGAATGAAATTGCCACAGTCAAACTCTCCACCAGTGCACCATTGGTGTTTGAACCCTATTCGGTCAACCGGGTTTTGGGCGGATTCATTCTGATCGACAAACTGAGCTTTGAGACGGTTGGGGCGGGAATGATCGACTTCGCGCTGCGCCGCGCCGCCAATATTCATTGGCAGGCGCTGGAAGTCAGCAAGTCAATACGCGCCGCGCTCAAGCACCAAGTGCCACGCTGCATTTGGTTCACTGGATTGTCGGGCTCCGGCAAATCAAGCATCGCCAGTCTGCTGGAGAAAAAATTGGTGTGTGAGGGCAAGCACACCTATTTGCTGGATGGGGATAACGTGCGCCACGGTCTGAACCGTAACCTTGGCTTTACCGAGGTAGACCGGGTTGAAAACATACGCCGGGTGGCGGAGGTCGCCAAACTGATGGTCGATGCCGGCCTGATCGTGCT
>JAYVNK010000566.1:0-2844 GCA_043758475.1 Comamonadaceae bacterium
TCGCGGCTCACGGCGTATGCAGGGCGATACACCTCGCGCGGGCCGAGCGGGAACCAGCCCACGGCACCGACATTGCCGCTCGTTAGGCTCACCTGAAAATTGCTGCCACCGATGAACGCCACCAATGCTGGTGCATACACCGGACGCGCGGCAATCGGGCCGGGAACCCAGCCCCAGCCACGCGGCGTGTTGGTCCAGCGACCGTAATGCGAAACGGTGAAGCCCCACGGCTGATCGTCAACCCAGGTCCAACCCCACGGCTCAATCCACGACCAATGCCCATCGCGGTATGGTGCCCAATTCGCGGCGACGCGCGTTGGCATCCAGATATTGCCGTATTCTGGAATCGAAGACCAGCTACCGTATTGATCAAGATCCTGATAACCGATCACATCGCGCGAAACATAGCGTGCGGCAATGGATGTGTCATAGCCACGATCACGACCTTGCGCCCAACGATCAAACCCGTCAGGGCGCGAAATAGCGACGACGTCATAGTCATCGAGGCCCGCACCGAAGAATCGAAAGCCGCGACCAGACGCTACGCTATACCGAGCGCCCGCGTCAAACACCGTAGCGCGACCACTGCGCGTGATCACTTCGGTAGAGTCGGCGTCGGCATTCACGGTGATGCGATATTCACCCGGCTGGCGGATGACGAAGGCGAGATTGGGCGTGTCGACTTCAACGACCTGATCGCGATCCACCCGACGGACGCGCAGCAGCAAAGTGCCCTCTTGCAAACGCATTTGTGCGATGCGGTCATCTAAATTGGTCAGCGTGAACAACGTGTTCGTTGAAAGGCGCACCGCCGCGTTGCCAATCTGCAGTTCGACGCGAGCATTTTTGCTAGCCCACAGTCGATCGCCGGTAACCAGCGGTCGATTCAAGGTGCCCGTTACCCAATCGTTCTCGCCCGCTGGAGAGAACGACACCCCGCCCGAGAGGTAGGCCAGCCGCGCGACTCGCGCGGGCGGATCGGCCATCGCGAGCCCGGCCAACGTCAGCGTGAGCGCGGCGGCGACCACACGCACAATCATCGCGGTGAGTCCGCGTTGGTGAGTAATGAATCTTTGCATAAATATGTCCTTGATAAGGTAGGGCAAAGTGAGGAACAACTCACTGCTAAGCCCCACAAATAGTCGGTAGCAGACTAGCGAACGAAACCCGACGGCAACTCGCTGACAACGCGATTAGTGACATGCCGAATGCGCATACTGCACACGAAGCGAGAACTCTTGCAGAGTTGCCCGGTCACAACCGCGCGCCCATCGGCAATACTGGACTCGCGAATTAATCGTATTAATAGTGTGCCCCGCGCTTTGTGTTTTTGCTGTAGGACAGAACGACACATTGGCGTCGGCGCGTTGCGCAGTCTCACAGTGAGGTGCTGCGCTTCCGGTTCACCAGATATATCCCCGGTAACACCACCGCCATCGCCCACGCGTGATACGCATGCAGCGCCTCCCCGAGCACCAACCACGCGATGAGCGCAGCGTAAATCGGCGCGAGATAAAGCACCACGCCAACGCGCGCGACGCCCAGCTCGCGCTGCATTACCGAATACGCGAGGTACGCGCCGTAGCCAGGAAACACCGCAACGGCGAGGACGAGACCGCTACCTTTGATTGTCAACACCGGCAACGGGTTGTTGACCGCCTCAAAGATCGCGAATGGCAGCATCACCAGCACACCGGCCATCGCAATCACCGACAGTCGCGCACTTGCGTTCAACTTGCTGGGCCATTTGCGCAGCAAGAGCGAATACGTCGCCCACGCAATCGTTGCGCCGACAATCCAGAAATCACCGGGCACCAGCGTCACATTGCCAAGCGTCGTCCATTCGCCTTTAAGCACCACATGCAACACACCGGCCAGCGCAAGCGCCACACCAATACTCTGCGTTGCACTGATGCGCTCCTTGAGCCACCACGCAGCAGCGAGCACGATCAACACCGGCGAGATGCTGTAGATCAACGAAATATTGATCGCCGCCGTCGTGCGTCCACCGATGTAAACCCATGCACCGCAAATCCACATTCCCAGCGCGCCGAGCACCAGATAGCGTCTCCATTCGCGGCCAATCTCTGTGCGCGCCTCCCAGATTTCAACCCAATGACCCAAGCTAAAAAGCAGACTCGCCACCAACCAGCGCAGCAACGCCAGCGCATGCGGCTCGATGACACCCGGTGCGCTGCGCGCAACCAGATAGTTCACTGCCCACAGCGCAGGCGTGATGAAAATCAGTGCGAGGGCGACGCGGTATTGGGTGGTGGAAGGCATCTGTGCATTGTGTACGCAGCGCGCATACGGGCGGCGCACCGACGCTGTGCCCTTACGGCTACCCTGAGTTTTGTAGGAGCGGCTTGCCGCGACCAGCAAGCAGCCCGGATTTTTTGATATTCAGGAGCGCACGGCGAAGCTCACACAGATGGGCGACCCACTGATCGCGCTCAACGCGCACGTGGACTGGGAAGCGTTTCGAGCGGACTTGAACCGCGTTCATCACTCTTCCATGAGCGGCGGAATCCCCATGTTTTCGCTGAGACGGCCTGCTTCAGCCGCCGACTGAGCCGGTCGGCTGCAAGCGGTGATTAGCCCGGATAAGTCGAGTAACTGACGTCATTGCTGCCACTTTTCGTTACCGAGTACATCAAATCATCGGCCATCTTGATTAATTCGGCAACCGTGCCGGGCATCTCGATACACGTCAGTACACCGATGGAAAATGTCACGGGCGAATCGTTCTTTCGCATTTCACCCAAAAGGCTGCGTTACCCGCAACAGGGTGCGCGCCGTGTTGGCCACCGTGCGGAGAACCATATCACCAGTTTGGTGGCCGAA
>JAYVNK010000567.1:0-2841 GCA_043758475.1 Comamonadaceae bacterium
CATCTGCTCCTCCAGCATCTGCACCTGGCCCTTCCAGTAGTCGCTGCTGCCAAACCAGGGGAAGTTGATGGGGAAGGTGGGGTCGGCCCAGCGGCGGGCTAGCCAGGCGCTGTAGTGGATCAGGCGCAGGGTGCGCAGGGGCTCGATCAGGGCCAGCTCGCGGCGGTCGAATTCGCGGAACTGCTCGTAGCCATCGACCAGTGCGCCCAACTGGCGCGTGCGCTGCTGGCGGTCGCCGCTGAGCAGCATCCAGAAGTCTTGCACGGCGGGGCCGGTGCGGGCGTCGTCCAGGTCTACAAAATGCGGGCCGGGGCCTTTGGCTGCGGGCACGTCGGTGGGCGTCCACAGAATATTGCCGGGATGGCAGTCGCCATGCAGGCGCAGCAGCTTGATGGGCCCATTTTCACTGTCATTTTGGCTGTTTTTACCCTCATTTTGGCCTACAGCCCCCGCCAAACATGCATAAATAGCTATTTTATCAATAGCATGTTGCGAAATTTCCTCCCACGCCGACTGCACGTCCAACGGCACCTGATCATGACCCAGCAGCCAGTCGCGCGAATCAATGCCAAAGCTTTGCAGGTCCAGCGCCGGGCGGCTGGCAAAGGGCCGCGCCGCGCCGACGGTGTGGATGCGCGCAAGAAAGCGGCCAATCCATTCCAGCACCTCGGGGTTGTCCAGCTCGGGCGGGCGGCCCCCGCGGCTTGGGCTGACGCTGAAGGCAAAACCGCCGAAGTGATTGAGCGTTGTGCCCTCCAGAACCATCGGGCCAATCACGGGAATTTCTGCTTCCATCAGCTCAGCACTGAAGGCGTGTTCTTCCAGAATTTGCGCTTCGCTCCAGCGCTCGGGCCGGTAAAACTTGGCCACCACCGCGCGGCCACCGCCAATGTCACTTTCCAGGTGCAACTGGTAGACGCGGTTTTCATAGGAGCTCAAGGCCAGCAAACGGCCATCGCCATACAGGCCCACGCTGGCCAGCGCGTCCATCACAACGTCTGGGGTTAGCGCTTCAAACGGGTGGGTGGGCAAATGGGCGGGGGAAGGCGTGTCTGTCATCCAGGGATTGTCGCTGGTGCATCGTCCGCCCACCCATGATGGTGCATGCAACCCCGACCGGTGCCAGAGATTGGTTCAGCGCCCTATCTCCAGCCGGTCCGCAAAAAAATCGGGCAGGCCGGCACGCCGGATCGCCGCCGCCGCCGCCTGGTGGTCGTAGGGCACGCGGTGGAATGTGAGCTGGTCAACGTCGGTATCCAGCACGGCGTACATGGCCTTCGGATTACCGTCTCGCGGCTGGCCGACTGAGCCTATCGTGGCCAGCCAGTGTCGATGCCGCGCTACAGGAATAGAAGCGCCAGGCAGCGGGTTGAACATCGTCAAGCCAGGTCCAAGGCCCCGGTAATACAGCGTTTGCAAATGCACATGGCCGCCAAACACATAGTGCACGCCGTTGTCATGCAGGCAGGCGGCGTCCAGGCTGAGCGCAGCGGCTTGGCGGTCATACACATAACGCCACAGCTCAGGGGCTTCGGCGCTGGCGTGGACCAGCAAAATGGATTCAAACTGCAGCGTCATCGGCAGCGCCTGCAGAAAACGCCGCTCGCTGGCATCCAGTTGCGAATGCGTCCAGGCGGCGGTGCTGTCGCCAATGGTTCTGGCCTCCTTCGGCGGGTTGACCGCCAAATCATCATGGTTGCCCTTGATCAGCAGCGCTCCCTGCTGCGCCAACGCCATCGCCCGCTGCGCCACGGGGGAAGGGTCGGCCCCATAGCCCACCAGATCCCCCAGCAAGGCATAGCGCCGGGCGCCCTGCTCGCGGGCATGGGCCAGGCAGGCATCCAGCGCCTGGATGTTGGCGTGGATGTCAGACAGCAGGGCCAGCTTCATGGCGGGCGTGGCCCAACCTGCCGAAAGCCCTGCCGCAAGCTGTTCCGGGCGGCTGCGAACGGGTTCAGCACAATGACAGCATGTGGCCTACCCGCGGGTCGCCCTGCCCACCCAGCACCAGCGCGTAGGCCGCATCCACCTCGGCCGCGCCTGCGTGGTGCTGCGATGTGATCCAGGGCCGGGCCGCGTTGGACGCCTCTGCGGTGAACGCAAACCAGGCCTGCATGAGGCGCTTGCGAAACTCCTCGGGGCCCCATTCGCCAGCGCGTTTTTTGATCTGTGCAGGCGCAAAGAACAGGATGGCGCGCGGGCCGGGCAAGTCTTTGGCACTGCCCAGATTTTCAACATGGGTGCCGCCAATCGAGCAGCTGTATTTGAGGTTGGCAAAGCGGGTGTGGATGGCAAGGCGCAGCTTGGTATTGCCGGCAAAATCAACATAAACGCAGGGTCGGTCTTGCGCGATTTTGTCCAGCTGGTCATACGTCAGCACGCTGTGGTAGCAGCCCAGGCTCTCGCAAAACGCCACATTGCCGGGCGACGTGAGCCCCACCACTTCAATGCCGGTGCGCTGCTTGAGGGCAAAAGCTGTGGCGTAGGCGGTCTTGCTGGACGCGCTGGACAGCAGGGCAACCCCCACATCACTGCCGGGCACCTGCTGCGCGCCAAAGAAATTGTTGTCGGCCATGAAGTCATCAATCAGCCACGCGGTGGTGAACAGGGGCCGCAGCAGCGCCTGAACGTCCTCGGTCTGCGCCGTGTAAAACGGGTCGGCGCTGCATCGCATGTACTGGTTGTAGACCGAATGCAAGGCGCTGCGGTGGGCGGCACCATCAGAAAAACTCTCTGCCGTCTGACGGGTCGGCTGCAAGACGATGCTGCAAGACATGGGGAAGAAGCCATACAGCCGCTCACCCACTGCCATGCCGGCCAGGTTTGACTCCACGACATCGC
>JAYVNK010000568.1:0-2836 GCA_043758475.1 Comamonadaceae bacterium
TTGCCACACCAAGGTGTCCAGGTAGCCGGTGCGGTCGTTGGGCAACACGTCAACACTCAGGTCTTCCAGGAACTCGTTGAAAATGTTGTAGAGCATCAGGAAGTAGATGCGCTCGGGCGAATTTTCTTGGTACACCGACGCGATGTGCTCGCACACCATGCTGGTGACATCTTTGAGCTTGTCTGGATCAGCCCATATCTGGTTAAACAGACTCAGGAAAACGCCGGTATGCGCGGGCTCGTCAAACTTGTTGACGATGTTGGACACCGCAATGCCGCGCTGGTAGCCCAAATCTACGGCGGTAAAGCCATGCAGCGGCATGTAAACGGCGTTGGGTGTAACTGCGGCGGCGGTCTGCACCGCTGCAAACTGCTGCATGGGTGCGCCGCCGCTGTTGGAGCGGAACTTGGCTTTGCGGCGCATCCAGTCAGCGCATTCGCGGGCGATTGCGCGCTGGGTTAGCTTGTTTTTGAGCTGCACCTCGAATTCAGTGCCATAAAAGCTGCGTTCACGTTCAGCGTCTAAGTGGGATTTGGGGATATGGAACTCGCGCCGCTCTTTCTTGGCGGCATCGGTCACCTCATCCGGCATGAACGATGGAGACGTGAAGATGAACTCGAACGATTCGACCGACTCCAACTCCCGCTTCAAGGCCTCGTAAGCGTAGATGGAGAAGCACGACGCAGCGATTTTGAGCCGCGCACCGGGCTGAACGGACTGCTTGATGTCCTCCCCCAGCAGCTCGTTGATGTTGTCGATGAGTTTCATGCTTTTTGTTGGCCCGGTCTCCCGCCCAGGAAGCATGTTACCCAACAAGACCGCCGCAATAACTAGTGTAGTGTTTCAGCGGAGGTCGAGGCGATTTTGCTCGCGCCGTAGGCGATGAGCCGGACATATGCCAAGCTGACCAAGCGTTAGATGTGCTTGGTGGTGTATCAGTTGGCGCCTGCGCGCTTCGCACTGCCAAATTGTCTGACCGCTACCGCTACCGCTGCAAAGCGCAAATACATGGGAACCATTGGAGTGCCATCCTCTGAAGGTTCCGTCGCCGCCACCTGACCGCGTGGTTCAGCCGTAGGCGACCCTGAACGTAGGCGAGTCCTCGGGTTTGGAGCCGCGCCGGTCATAGACCCGTGTCGTGCTGATGCTCGCGTGGCCCAGCCACTCCTGCACCTTGGCGATGTCGGCGTGGTGTTCGAGCGCGCTGGTGGCGGCTGTCGCCCGCAGCGCGTGCGGGCCCATGTTCTAGCCGGTGATGCCGACTTGCTTCATATGGAACACCACCACGTCGGCGTACACGCTGCCGGGCGTGAGCGGACTGGCCGGTTGCCCGGCTTTTGGCGCGCGGATGCGCCGAAACAGCGGTCCTTCTATTTCCCGGCCGTGGCCGGCCATTTCGAGGTACTCGGCCACCAGGCGCAGCGCGCTGGCGTGGGTGGGAATGAAGCGCAGCTTGCCCCCTTTGCCTTGCACGCGCAGGTGAGGAACCCCCCGGCGCTCCTGGCTGAAATCCTTCACGCACAGTTTCGTGAGTTCTTCCCTGCGCAGCGCGTGAAACAGCAGCACGGCCAGGATGGCGCTGTCACGCTTGCCTTTCAGGGTATCGGCAGGCGGTGCATTCAAGAGCGCCCGCGCCTGCGCGTCGCCCAGCGCGGGGGTCTTGCCTTCCAATGTGTCCACGGCCGGGCGCTTGACGCCCCTGACCGGGTTGTACAGCACGGCATTGCACTCGCACAGGTAGTCAAAGAGCGAGGCGAGCGCGGCGAGCTTGCGTCGGATCGTGGCGCCGCTGAGCATTTGCTTTTCCAGGTCAGCGCGCCAGGCCAGCATATGGCTTCGCGTGACGCTGCGGAACTCCTCGGGTTGATGGATGCCGGTGAACCGCATGAATCCGGCCAGGTCGTTCCGGTAGGCGCGCCGGGTCTGCAGGCTGTTGAGATTGGCAAACCACTGCGCCTCGGGCGGCACGTCGGCCAGGCGGGCGAATTCGGGAGCGGTCAATACGCGCACCAAGCCGGGCGCTGTCAGTTCGCGGGTACTCAGGGGAGGGGGTGCGGCCTCTGGCATGGCTCTAGAGGGCTGCGGCCAGCCGGGGGCGGCCGCCCTTGCGTCCATTGCTGCGGGCCGCTGCCGCCTTGGCGCTACTGGTGGCACGCCCATTGCGGGCCGCGATCAGGGTGGCGGCCATGTCCATCAGCGGCTGGCTGGCCGAGACCAGGCCGGCAATGGAGATGTGCAGATCCCGGGCTTCCAGACACAGGGCGCTGCCGCCAAAGCCCAGCGTCAAGGCCTGCAGCTCGGCCTCGCCCAGCGCTGCCAGTTCCGGGTAGTTGCGCACCGGCAGGGCAACGGCGCTGTGGTCGGCAAAGCCGAACAACAGCGATTGCAGCTGGGGCACATACTGCAGCGCCATGGCGTGGATGCCTTCGCCGCCGCGCTGGCGGCCCCGCTCGATCGCCTGGCTCAAGCCCTCCTGCGTCACCGGTTCATCGAAGCGGCTGCAGGCTTTGTCTTTCACGGTCGTCATAGCTGGATCTCCACAGGGATGCTCACCCCCTTCAATTGCAAAATGGTCCGGTAGCGCGGCGCATCGAAGACGGCCGCCTCAATGAGCCGCGTACCGGGGCGCTTGTCCTGCAGGGTCGCCACCTCCCCGGCCTGTTCGTCCCACTGCTGGTTGACCAGGCACACCGACTGCATGGCCTGCCACCAGCACAGGCGGGCGCGGCGCAGATGTGCAGGCGTTTTCAAGGCCTGGCGCAACCCCTCCAGCACGGCCACCGTGGGCTGGCGGTGAGACGGAACCACATCCATCAGGCGCACCCCGTTGTGCCAG
>JAYVNK010000569.1:0-8847 GCA_043758475.1 Comamonadaceae bacterium
GAAGAATTGCGTCGAGACCTGCTGGACATGGCCCGCTGCTATGGCTATGAGCTGGTCATGCCGCCGCTGCTGGAGCACCTTGAATCCCTGCTCACCGGCACTGGCGAAGCGCTGGACCTGCAAACCTTCAAGCTGGTTGACCAGCTCTCGGGCCGCATGATGGGCCTGCGCGCCGATACCACACCCCAGGTCGCCCGCATTGACGCCCACCTGCTCAACCGCAGTGGCGTGGCGCGCCTGTGCTATTGCGGCCCGGTGCTGCACACTCGTCCCGACAGGCCGCACGCCACCCGCGAGCCGCTTCAGTTTGGGGCCGAGATTTACGGGCATGCCGGGCTGGAGGCCGATCTTGAGATTCTGCTGTTGGCACTCGACTGTCTTAAGGTCGCCAAGGTGCCCCAGCCAAGCGTTGACATGGCCGATGCGCGCATTGTGAATTCGCTGCTGGCTGGAGCGGCCGTAGCACCTGCGCTGCTGGCCCAGGTGCATGCCGCGCTGGCTGCCAAAGACGCCAGCGAACTGGCGATGCTTACCCGTAGCTTCCCGGATGCGTCGCGCCAGGGCCTGTTGGCGCTGGTGCAGCTGTATGGCGACGAAAAAGTGTTGCTTGAGGCGGAAAAAGTGCTACAGCCCTCACCGGTACTGCATAAGGCGCTACTTAATTTAAAGTGGTTGGCTGGCCAGCTTGGCGGCGCCAAAGTCACGTTTGACTTGGCCGATTTGCGTGGCTATGCCTACTACAGCGGTGCGCGTTTTGCCATCTACGCCCAGAGTGCCAGCGATGCCCTGGTGCGTGGCGGCCGCTATGACGAAGTGGGTGCGGTGTTTGGCCGCAACCGGCCTGCGGTGGGCTTTAGCCTGGACGTCAAGGCTCTGGTTGGGGCGGTGGTGCCGCGCAGCCTGCACGCCGCCATCCGCGCGCCCTGGGGTGAGGCCAGCGAGCTGCGCAGTGCGATAGCGGCGTTGCGTGGCCGGGGCGAAACCGTGGTCTGCGTCATGCCGGGACATGAGAATGAAGTTGAAGAATTCCAGTGCGATCGTGAGCTGATTCTGGCTGATGGTCAATGGGTTGTAAAAGCCATTTAGGTCGTTTTGAAAAGTCTGAAATGAACATCACCAAAGGTCGCAACGTCGTCGTCGTGGGAACCCAATGGGGCGACGAGGGCAAGGGCAAGCTGGTTGACTGGCTGACCGAAAGCGCGCAAGGCGTGGTGCGCTTCCAGGGCGGGCACAACGCGGGGCACACGCTGGTCATCAATGGCGTCAAGACGGCGCTGCACCTGATTCCCAGTGGCATCATGCGCCAGGGCGTCAAGTGCTACATCGGCAACGGTGTGGTGGTGTCTGCGGCCAAGCTGTTTGAAGAAATTGCCGGGCTTGAAAAAGTGGGGGTCGAGGTGCGCTCACGCCTGCGCGTGAGCGAGGCCTGTCCGCTGATCCTGCCGTTCCACGCGGCGCTGGATGTCGCCCGCGAGGCCGCGCGCGAGAAGGGCGGCAACGCCAAAATTGGCACCACCGGGCGCGGCATTGGCCCGGCTTATGAGGACAAAATTGCGCGCCGTGCGCTGCGTGTGCAGGATTTGAAACACCCGGAGCGTTTCGCCAGCAAACTGCGTGATCTGCTTGATCTGCACAACCATGTGTTGACCACGTTCTTGGGTTCTGCCAAGTTTGATTTTGGCGAAGCGCTCGCACCTTATATCGTCAGTGGCGAAGTGCAGTTTCAGCCGGTGTTCGACGAGGCCATGCGCCATGCTGAGCGGCTCAAACCGATGATGGCCGACGTGTCGCGCGAACTCAACGAAGCGCATGCCAAAGGCGCCAACCTGCTGTTTGAAGGCGCGCAGGGCACCCTGCTGGACGTAGACCATGGCACCTACCCGTATGTCACCTCCAGCAACTGCGTGGCAGGCAACGCGGCTGCGGGCTCGGGCGTGGGCCCCGGCATGCTGCACTACATTCTGGGTATCACCAAGGCCTACTGCACCCGCGTGGGTGGCGGGCCCTTTCCCACCGAACTGGATTGGGAAAAACCGGGTACGCCCGGCTACCACATGAGCACGGTGGGAGCCGAGAAGGGTGTGACCACCGGACGCTCGCGCCGCTGCGGCTGGTTTGACGCAGCTCTGCTCAAGCGCTCGGCCCAGGTCAACGGCCTGACCGGGCTGTGTATCACCAAGCTTGATGTGCTCGACGGCCTGAAAGAACTGCTGCTGTGCACGGGCTATGAGGTGGACGGCGAGACGATTGACATCCTGCCGATGGGCGCTGACGACATCGAGCGCTGCAAGCCCATTTATGAGGTGATGGAAGGCTGGAGCCAAAGCACCGTCGGCGTCACCGATTACGACAAGCTGCCCGTGGCCGCACGGCTTTACCTGCAGCGCATAGAGCAGGTGACCGGCGTGCCGATTGACATGATCTCCACCAGCCCGGACCGCGACCACACGATCATGATGCGGCATCCGTATCTGGCACGGGCTTGATGCTCCAATACACCAAAATCGCCTGCAACGACGCATTTCCACCGTTAAATATGCCTCTAGCCCTAGTGTAGACTGCATAGTTAGCTATTATAATAGGACCATATTGATGTTGACGGAAGATGGCAAACATTTGTACGTGAGTTATGACGAGTACCACAACCTGATTGAAAAGCTGGCCATCAAGATTCACCAGTCAGATTGGCATTTCGACACCATCCTGTGCCTGGCGCGCGGCGGCATGCGGCCTGGCGACATTCTCTCCAGGGTGTTTGACAAGCCGCTGGCCATCACGTCCACCAGTTCCTACCGCGCCGACGCCGGCAAGCAGCAGGGCAACCTGGACATTGCCCGCTTCATCACCACACCCAAAGGCGAAATCGCTGGCAAAGTGCTGCTGGTGGATGACCTTGCCGACTCAGGCCACACGCTCAAGGCCGTCATCCACCTGCTCAAAAACAACTACGCCCCCATCACCGAGCTGCGCAGCGCCGTGCTCTGGACCAAGGCTTTGTCTGACTTCACGCCCGATTACTCGGTCGAGTTTCTGCCCACCAACCCGTGGATCCACCAGCCCTTTGAAGGCTATGACGCCATGCGCCCAGAGCAGCTGATTCAAAAGTGGAGCGTGTGAAGCAGGCACACCCCCCGGCTTCGCGCACTGCGTGTCGCTTCGCTTTCCCCCTTGCAGGGGGCGACACCAGTGGCCTGGCGAAGCCAGTTCCACGGTGTCTCTGGAATGGACACCAGCCGCTCGGCCGGGTTTGATTTTTACGCGCTTTTTTTACGCGCTTTGGAAAGTTTGAAATGCACGACATGGTCACCGGCTTGATTCACCACCCGTACGTGCCGCCGGACGGTTTCGCTGCGCCCCAGGTCGCTGTCCACAAGGCGTCCACGGTCATCTTCCCCAACGTGGCGGCCATGCGCAGCCGTGAATGGAAAGACAAGACCGGCTACACCTACGGACTGCACGGCACGCCGACCACCTACATGCTGGAAGAGCGTCTGGCTACGCTGGAAGGCGGCTTGCAATGCGTGCTGGTGCCTAGCGGGCTGGCGGCCATTGCCAATGTGTCGTTGGCAGTGCTGAAGACCGGCGACGAGGTGCTGATCCCCGACAACGCCTATGGCCCCAGCAAGGCGCTGGCCGAGGCTGAGCTGAAAGGCTGGGGCATCACTCACCGCTATTACGACGCCATGAACCCGCAAGACCTGCGCGACAAGATCAGCGCCAAAACCCGCCTGGTGTGGGTGGAGGCTGCCGGCTCGGTCACTATGGAATTCCCCGACCTGTGCGAGCTGGTGCGCATCTGCAAAGCCAAAAATGTGCTTTGCGCGCTGGACAACACGTGGGGTGCGGGCATTGCCTTCAAGCCGTTTGATCTGATGCCAGGCACCAGCGAAAATCTTGGCGTGGACATTTCGGTGCACGCCCTCACCAAATACCCCAGCGGCGGCGGCGACGTGCTGATGGGAAGCGTGGTCACCCGGGACACTGCCCTGCACCTGAAGATCAAGCTCACTCACATGCGCTTGGGCCTGGGAGTGGCGGGCAACGATGCCGAGCTGGTGCTGCGCGCCTTGCCCAGCATCGTGCTGCGCTACCAGGCGCATGACATGGCCGCGCGCGCGCTTGCTGTCTGGTGCCAAAGCCGCCCCGAATTTGCGCAGGTGCTGCATCCGGCGCTCGCCGGTTCGCCGGGGCATGCGAACTGGCATGCACTGTGCGCAACTGTCAACCGTGCGCCGGCTGGCACCAGCAGCGACACTGCCCGCCATGAGGGCAACGCCGCTGGCTTGTTCAGCGTGATTTTCGAGGCCAACTGCACGCAACTGCAGGTAGACGCTTTCTGCGACTCGCTGAAGCTGTTCAAACTCGGCTTCAGCTGGGGCGGCCCGATGAGCCTGGTGGTGCCGTACAACCTGGCAACCATGCGACAGGTATGGCCGCAGCACTTGGCGCGCGGCACCGTGGTTCGCTTCTCCATTGGGTTGGAGGCGGTGTCTGATTTGCAGGCCGACCTGGCGCAGGCACTGGACGCGATGACGGGGAGCCGCTAAAAAAATGCCTGCGGGCCGCCAATGGGCGTCCGTGAACTGGTAAAGTGCCTCCAACAACCTGAAAGTACACTTTGGCAACACCCAATTACGGCTACGAAAAGCGTCAAAAAGAGCTGACTAAAAAGAAGAAAAAAGAAGAGAAGCTCAAGCACAAGGCTGACCGCAAGACTGGCGGGCCCGGTGAAGACGGCGCAAGCGAAGAAAACGGCCAGCCAGACGCCCTGCCGCCAGAAAATAATCCCCCGTCTGACGCGCCCGCCCAGTCCTGACCTTGCTCGTTGCTGATTCAGTCCGGGTTGCCCACCATCGACAAGGCCAATTCGGCCATAGCCCCCGTAGAACGACCATCAGGCGCTATCACTTTTGCGTCTGCAAACTGCCTGAAATTGCGCTGGATGGATTGCAGGTAAACCGGGTCATAGTGCAGGGTAAGCAGTTCGCGCACCACCGGTTCCACTTGCCCCGCACGCACTGAAGCCTGCCATTTATCGATCATCGCCTTGCCCAGAAACTCGGTCAACACAGCCAGGCGGTCGCAGAAGAATTCGGCGTCTTTCACAAAAAAATCATAGTCTTCCATCAGCAGCGCCACACGTTCGTCGTCGGGCAGCACCAGATTCAGGCACGGGCTGGCGCGCATGGCCTCAATCAATGACGTGGGCACCGCTACGTTGCCCACCTTTTTGCTTTCGCTCTCCACATACACCGGTAGGGTCGTATCGAACTGGCGCAAGGCATCCCAGACCAATGTGTCAAAGCGTTTCTGCGTGGGCTGTGGCTGGCCCGGAATACCTCCCAGCACGGAGCTGCGGTGCTGCGCCAGCGCTTCCAGGTCCAGCACCTGGGCGCCCGCATCGGCCAGGGCTGCCAGCAGCCGCGTCTTGCCGGAGCCGGTGGTGCCGCAAATCACCCGCCATTGCAACGCGGCAACCCTATGCGGTATGTCCTGCACCACCGCTGCCCGAAATGCCTTGTAACCGCCTTCCACCAGCGTGACCTTGAAGCCAATCTGGTCCAGCACCAGAGACAGCGAACCGCTGCGCTTACCGCCACGCCAGCAGTAGGCGAGTGGTTTCCAGTCTTTGGGTTTGTCAATCACCTCGCGCTCGATGTGCCGCGAGATATTGCGCGCCGCAATCGCCGCCCCGCGCTTCCTGGCCTCAAACGCGTTGACCTGCTTGTAGGTGGTGCCGACGAAGATGCGCTCCTCATCATTGAGCGTAGGCCAGTTCACGGCGCCAGGCAGATGGTCCTCGGCGTATTCACCTTCACTGCGGGCGTCGATGAGCGTGTCAAAGTCTGCCAGCCGGGCAATTAGGTCGGCGGCGGGGATGGGGGTCAGGCTCATTTCAGGAGCTTTTTCAACTCTGCCCACACATTGGCGAGCATGGCGGGGTGCGCCTGCGCGTTGGGGTGAATGCGGTCGGCCTGGAACAGGCTTTCCGCCTGCGGCACGTCTGCTACGCCTTTCAGCAAAAACGGCACAAGGCCCGCCTTGTTGGCTCGGGCTACAGTCGCGTAGCTGGCTGCAAAGCGTGCCGAATAATCAGCCCCGTAGTTGGGCGGCATCTGCATGCCAACCAGCACCACCTTGGCCCCCGCCTTTTGCGCGGCCTGGGTCATTTTTGCCAGATTGTCTTCGGTCATTTTTAGCGGCAGGCCGCGCAGCGCGTCGTTAGCGCCCAGCTCGATGATGACGTGGGTGGGCTTGTTTTGCGCCAGTACCACCGGCAGGCGTGACACGCCACCCGACGTGGTGTCGCCGCTGATGCTGGCGTTTATTATCCGCGCGGAGATTTTCTCGGCGGCCAGCTGCTTTTCCAGCAGTGCGACCCAGCCTGTGCCGCGTGCCAGGCCATATTCGGCGCTGAGCGAGTCACCCAGTACCAAAATGGTCTTTTGGGTTGACGCAACGGGTGGATTTGCCGGTGCACCAACTGCTGCGGTAGTTGCAGCGCTGGCACAGACCGATACCCCCGCAGCGGCGGCCAGCAGCGCGGCTGCGATAAAGTGTTGTTGATACAAAGCAAAAGGCCTTATGTCGAAGTTGCAGTCGAAGTTACTGTGGAAGTTACAGTCAAAACTGGAGTCAAGTCAATCTACAGCGGGCGGCAGCGGCGTTTCGACGCTCGTGCCAGGTGGCAGTGCCTCCGCCTCGTCTGCAATTGTGTCCGTCGAGCACGTTTTCAAGTCGGTGGTCGATTCCACCGGCACGCTCGACATTTTGCGCGATATCGATTTTGCGCTCGCTCCCCGCGAGACTGCCGCCATTGTCGGCGCGTCAGGCTCGGGCAAAAGCACGCTGCTGTCCATCATCGCCGGGCTGGACACCCCCACGCGCGGCACCGTCAAGCTGGCGGGTCAGGACCTGTTTGCCATCGACGAAGACGAGCGGGCTGCGCTGCGCGCCCGCCAGGTCGGCTTTGTGTTCCAGAGTTTTCAACTGCTAGGCAACCTCAGCGCGCTTGAAAATGTCATGCTGCCGCTGGAGCTGGCTGGCCGACAAGACGCGCGTAAAACCGCCACCGAGATGCTGGCCCGCGTCGGCCTGTCGCAGCGCCTGGGCCATTACCCCAAGGTACTCAGTGGCGGCGAACAGCAGCGCGTGGCCCTTGCCCGCGCCTTCGTGGTGCAACCCGCCGTGCTGCTGGCCGACGAGCCCACCGGCAGCCTGGATTTCGCCACCGGCGAGACCATCATGAAGCTGATGTTTGAGCTGAACCAGGAGCTTGGCACCACGCTGGTCCTGGTAACCCACGACCGCGCCATTGCTGACCGCTGCCAGCGGCGCATCACGATTGAGGCGGGCAGGGTGGTTTGAGGCAGTTTCTGACCCCGTATCACGGAATCGGCATCGGTTCACCCTCCGGATGTTTAAGGGCAAGGTCCCGATAGCTGGCGAACCAGGTGTCTGGGGGGTAATTTTCGGGGTCACGCGTCGCAAGGAATTTCGCCAGCTCAAAATAATTGAGTTTCTGCAAGATGGGCTCTGCATCCAGCCCCGCCTTGCCGCAAATGTGCGACATGATCGTGCGGCAAGCGTGCGCGTAAGCCCATGGCGACGTGGTCGTGCTCTCAAGCAGGCTGGGTGCCAGAAAAAACAGATTGGGCGCATCGAGCGAGCGGAACAGGGAGCCGCAGCGCGCCGCCAATACCTCAGCGCGCGTGGTTTGGGCCAAGACGGGTGAGGCGAAATACCTGAGATCTACCTCGTAACCTGTTCCCCACAGAACCACGTCGGCATCAAACCGTGCGCCTGATGACAGGTGAACTGTGCGGCCAGACAGCCGCGATATTTCGCCGCGATACCGCTCGATCTTGTCAAAGTTGGCGATCATCCCGCAACGCCCTGGGATCATCTGGTGGCGATGAAAGTCGAACCTGCCTTGCGGTAGCACTGCCTGCAAACCAAATTTTCCATAGCGCCCGATCAGGTCCTGGTTGATCTCTACATTCATCTGCTCAACCGAAACGCCGAGCATCTGCTGCCGTGACAAACCCCGAAGATCGCCGGCCAGGTGCTTGGGCTTTCGGGTTGGCACCATCCATTTAAGCGAACGGTAGACCCAGACAACCCTTCGCGCCTTGTACTGGAAACAAAGATCGAGCAAGTCAAAAGCCGATGCACCACCACCTACAACGACCACATCTGTGCCGGTAAGCCCGCACGGGTCGCGCAGCGCCGATGAGTGGAACTCCGCCACCGCCGAGTGCTGCCGCTCGACCTGCGGGATGACGGGCCGGTTATGCACACCGGTTGCAGCGAGCAGGAAGCGGGAGAAGTACACCCCTTCTGGAGTGGTCACCTTCCATCCGCTTGACGTTGCCTGCGCGTTGGTCGCTGGTGTATTCAATCGCATTAACGGTGCCAAATCGAACTTGTCAACCCACGCCCGAATGTTCCTGGCAATGCTGGCCTGATCCGTTGCGGTGATGGGCAAGTCGCCCAACGTCCAGTCGTTCTGGTTGATCTGGATGTCCTGCCACGCCGGCAACTGCGCCCAAAGACCGCCGACAACGCTCTGCTTCTCCAACAGCAGCACTTTCAGCCCGGCTCTTTTGGCGTAATGCAGGCCGACTACGCCGCCGATGCCGCCGCCAACGATCAGCAGGTCATATGCTTCTCTGGGTGCCGTGGATTCCATGCCCGTTCACTCTTCGGCATACCCCGTTGACGTTCCCGCATCCGGGCGCTTGCCGAACTTGAACGGAAAAATCATCGGCACGCGCGCGCGGTAAGCGCGGTAAGCCCCGCCAAAGATGGCCACCATGTCGTGTTCCTCCAGCGCAATGCCGATGA
>JAYVNK010000570.1:0-2828 GCA_043758475.1 Comamonadaceae bacterium
CCGGTGTGGCCCAACCTGATGGCGCAGCCGGTCATCCTGGGCTCAAAGCTCACCTGCGTGTCGCTCAAACCCGTGCAGGGCAGTTGGGTGCTGGACATGGCCGCGCTGCTGACGGCCATCACGCCCCGCACCAAACTGCTCGTCGTCAATTCCCCCAACAACCCCACCGGCTGGACGCTGACGCGGGCCGAGCAGCAAACCATCCTGAACCATTGCCGCACCACTGGCACCTGGATACTGGCCGACGAGGTGTATGAGCGGTTTTACTACGAGGCTGATACCCGAGATGATCCGGCACCGGGCCGCCCCAAGCCGGATGCCCCCCTCAGGGGGGAGGCGCGAAGCGATTCGGGGGGAGCCGTTTGTGCCCCCAGCTTTCTGGACGTGGCCCATCCCGATGACCGCCTGGTGGTAGTACACAGTTTTTCCAAAAGCTTCTTGATGACCGGCTGGCGCTTGGGCTGGTTGGTGATGCCACCGGGCATGACGCACCACATCGGCAAGCTGATTGAATTCAACACGTCCTGCGCACCGGTGTTTGTGCAGCGCGCGGGCCTGGTGGCGTTGCAGCGCACAGTGGATGTGACGCCGCGCGTGGTGGCGCATTTGAAGCTGTGCCGCGACACGCTGGTGCCCTTGCTGCGGGCCGTGCCGGGCGTGCAAGTGACTGCGGCGCGCGGTGGCATGTACGCTTTCTTCAAGCTGGAGGGATATGACGATTCATTGGCAACTGCAAAACGTCTGGTCGCGGAAGCCGGGCTGGGCCTGGCTCCGGGAGAGGCCTTCATGCCGCAGGCATCGGGTGCGCAATCGCCTGAACCGAATGAGGCACAGGGCTGGCTGCGCTGGTGCTTTGCGGCCGAAGACCCGCAGCGGCTGGTGCAGGGCGTGGAACGCCTGAAAAGCTGGCTGGCGGCGCAGGGCTAGCCGGGCAGGGCCTGCGTGGCAAGCCTGTTAGGGCGGCTCGGGCTATAATTGACAGGCTTTGCCACAATGGCTTGGCACACGTCGGGGGCAGTTCCAGCGCCCGTCGCAAGTTATTCACTACAGGAAATTTAAATGATCCTCTCCAGCATCAAAGCCGCTGTCGTTAAAGACAACGCACGCAAGGCCGGTGACACCGGAAGTCCCGAAGTGCAAGTGGCGCTTCTGACAGCCCGCATCAACGAGCTTACACCCCACTTCAAAACCCATGCCAAAGACCACCACGGTCGCCGTGGCCTGCTGCGCATGGTCAGCCGCCGGCGCAAGCTGCTGGACTATTTGAATTCCAAAGATCACGAGCGTTATTCAGCGCTTATCACCAAGCTGGGCTTGCGCAAGTAATTAATTGCCTGGCCGTTCTGAGGTTCAGACCTGAAATACAGACGCCTGAGTTTTCAAAAAGCTCGGGCGTTTTTTACTTCGGAATTGCTTAAATCAGAGGGATAAATCAAAGGGTTAGTCTGAAACAGAGCGAAGCTGTGTCATTCCATCAAAAAAGTGAGCCTGATTTTGAGGCAAGTATTGATGTAAATTTTGATGGAATGGCATCGTGTTCTGTGCAGTTGATCCGGGCTCGGGCGAGGTAGCTTTCACCTTCCAGCGGGTTTCCGCACCCAACCTGCCTCGCGTCAAATCTAATTACGTCATTAATTCAGGAAAACACATGAGCATTTTCAACAAAGTCACCAAAACCTTCCAGTGGGGCCAGAACAAGGTCACCATGGAAACCGGCGAAATCGCGCGCCAGTCTACCGGCGCCGTGCTGCTGGACATGGACGGCACCGTGGTGCTGGCCACCGTGGTTGCCAAAACCGAAGGCAAGACTGGGCAGGACTTCTTCCCGTTGACGGTCGATTACCTTGAGAAAACCTATGCCGCTGGCAAAATTCCCGGCAGCTTTTTCAAGCGCGAAGGCCGCCCCAGCGAGTTCGAGACGCTCACCAGCCGCCTGATCGACCGCCCGATCCGCCCGCTGTTCCCGGAAGGCTTTTTCAACGAAGTTCACGTCGTCGTGCACACCCTGTCGCTTAACCCGGAAGTTGACGCCGACATTGCGGCCCTGATTGCCGTCAGTGCAGCGCTGTCCGTCAGCGGCATCCCGTTCAGCGGGCCGATTGGTGCGGCCCGCGTGGGCTATGTCAATGGCGAGTATGTGCTCAACCCCGGCCAGACCGCGCGCAAAGATTCGGTGCTAGACCTCGTGGTTGCAGGCACCGAAGCCGCTGTGCTGATGGTGGAGTCTGAGGCCAAGCAACTGTCCGAAGAAATCATGCTCGGCGCTGTGGTGTTTGGCCACCAGCAAGGCAGCATCGCCATCAACGCGATTCACGAGCTGGTGCGAGACGCTGGCAAACCGGTGTGGGACTGGAAGGCGCCCGCCAAGAATGAACCACTGATCGCCAAAGTGCAAACCCTCGCTGGCGACAAGCTGGCGGCTGCCTACCAAATCCGCAACAAGCAGGCGCGCACGCAGGCCTGCCGCTCCGCGTATTCCGAGGTGATGACCGCACTCAAAGCGGGCGGTGAAGCTTTCGACAGCGTGGCCGTTGAGGGCATGCTGTTTGACATCGAAGCCCGCATTGTGCGCAGCCAGATTTTGGCCGGCGAACCCCGCATCGATGGCCGCGACACCCGCACCGTGCGCGCCATCGAAATCCGCAACGGCGTGCTGCCCCGCACCCACGGCTCGGCCCTGTTCACGCGCGGCGAAACGCAGGCGCTGGTCGTTACCACGCTGGGCACCGAACGCGACGCGCAGCGCATTGACGCACTGGCGGGCGAGTTTGAAGACCGCTTCATGCTGCACTACAACATGCCTCCGTTTGCCACGGGCGAAACCGGCC
>JAYVNK010000571.1:0-24808 GCA_043758475.1 Comamonadaceae bacterium
AGTTCGCGCATGCTACAGCGCCGAGTTCGCCAGCCATCGCGGTCACGCAAGCCGAGATGTTGTGCAAAAAAAATATTTGCGCGAGTGTTCCGTAGGACGAGTGCACGCAGCTTGCCGCCTCGCCTTCCAAGTTTGTGCGTCGATATTCGATGAGTGACGCTGTCTGCGGGTCGCAGCAGTCCGCCCCAATCAAGACGCCGCCCGCATCCCCACAATCGCATCACGCACATCGGCGGCCCAGTCACGGCGGCTCCGGCCTTGCGCGGTTTGCAGCTCGCCAAACGTGATGACCACGGCAATGCCGGGCGTGCACAGGGTGCGCCAGAGCGAGCCGAGCAGGGTGTCGTCGTCGATGTAGCACGGGGCCAGGCTGCGTTGGCCGGTCGCCTGGTCGATGAACTGTATCGCCACGGGCTGCACCGGCGCATCGGCGGCAATTGCGGCCTGGAACAGGTTGGCGTGAAAGGGCCGCAGGCTGACGCCGTCACTGGTGGTGCCTTCGGGGAAAATCGCCAGCACGTCGCCCGCGCGCAGGCGCTCGGCCATGTGGTGCACCACGCGCATGGCGTCGCGGCGCGACTCGCGCTCAATGAACAGCGTGCCAGCGCCGCTGGCCAGCTTGCCGATCAGCGGCCAGTGTTTCACATCGGCTTTGGAGACAAAGCGGCAATGCCGCGCCGCGTGCAGCGAGGTGATGTCAAGCCACGAAATATGGTTGGCCACCAGCAACAAGGGGCCGTCCGGGGCTGGCTGGCCTTTCACGATCAAACGGATGCCCATGCAGGCCAGCATGCCGACAGACCAGACCTGCACACGCAACTCCTGCTGGGCGGGCGACAGGCGCGGAAACTTCAGCAGAATGGTGAACAGCCCGGACAAGGCGTGCACCAAGGCGTGCGCCAGCTTCCAGCAAGCGCGAACCCTGTTCACGGGGCGGTGAATGCCACTTGCCCAGCCACAAGGGTGTGGCGCACCCGCCCCGGCAGCTCGTAGCCGGAAAACGGCGTGTGCTTGCCTTGGCTGCGCAAGGCATTGGGCTCTACCACCCAGGCAGCAAGCGGATCAAAGATGCAAATGTCAGCCACACCACCGACGCGCAGTTGGCCGGCGCTGTTGGCCAGTGCGCCGGACGAGCTGAGCACGCGCGCCGGTGCGCTGGTCAACACAGCCAGTGCACGGGTCAAATCGATGCCATCGTCGTGGCTCCATTTCAGCGCCAGGCTCAGCAGCAGCTCCAGGCCAGTGGCGCCGGGCTCGGCCTCGGCAAACGGCAGCGCCTTGGCGTCTTCATCGACCGGAGTGTGGTCCGACACCAGTACGTCGATGGTGCCGTCTGCCAGGCCCGCCCGCAGCGCGTCACGGTCGCGCTGCTGGCGCAAGGGCGGGTTCAGGCGCATGCGGCTGTCAAAGTAGCCCAGGTCAGTGTCGATCAGGTGCAGCGAATTGATGCTGACGTCGCACGTCACCGCCAGGCCCTCGGCCTTGGCCTGGCGCATCAGGGCTACACCGGCGGCGCTGCTGATGCGGCACAGATGCACGCGGGCGTTGGTGGCGCGCGTCAGCTCAAAAATAGTGTGCAGGGCAATCGTCTCGGCCGCCACGGGGATGCCCGCCAAGCCCATGCGCGTGGCCAGCGCCCCGCTGGCGGCCACGCCCTGGCCCAGATGCATCTCCTGCGGGCGCAGCCACACGGCGCAGCCAAAGGTGCTGGCGTACTGCAGCGCACGCAACAGCACCTGGGTGTTGGCCAGCGGCACCTCGGCCTGGCTGAAGGCAACGCAGCCGGCCTCGGTCAGCGCCAGCATTTCAGTCAGCACCTCACCCTGCAGGTTGCGGGTGAGCGCGCCCAGCGGGAACACGCGGGCGGCGTGGAGTTTTTCGGCACGAAAGCGAAGCATCTCCACCAGGCCGGGCTCGTCGAGCACGGGATCGGTATCTGGCGGGCACACCACGCTGGTCACGCCGCCCGCCACCGCTGCGGCCAGCTCGGACGCCAGCATGCCGGCGTGTTCATAACCTGGCTCGCGCAGGCGCACCGCCAGGTCCAGAAAACCGGGTGCGACGATGCAGCCGGTGGCGTCAATGGTCTGGTCTGGGCAGAAGTCAGAAGCTATATTATTAATAGCTACTACTGCACCATTGGCAAGGGCTACATCGACTTTTTGATCGAAACCCGAGGCGGGGTCGATGACCCGGCCGCCTTTGATCAATATGTTCATGAAACAACCTCGAGGCAGGCGAAGCGAGGCCCGTTCGCGAAACACTGCGGAACCGGCTCCGCTGGGCCGATGGTGTTGCCCCCTTGAGGGGCTGAGGGCCACGGCTCCAAGCCTGCCCGCGCAGGCTTGGACGGCCCCGAAGAGACGCTGCCTCTGGCAAGGCCCCGCAGGCGGCTACACGAAGTGAGCAAGCAACGGGGGGGAGTCATATGTTTCCCGCGACAATGCTCATCACCGCCATGCGCACGGCGATGCCGTAGGTGACCTGCGGCAAGATGACGCTCTGCATGCCATCCACCACGGTCGAATCAATTTCTACGCCGCGGTTGATCGGGCCAGGATGCATGACGATGCAGTCGGGCTTGGCGAGCTGAAGCTTCTCCTGCGTGAGGCCGTAGCTCTTGAAAAATTCCTGGGCCGAAGGCAGGAGCGCGCCGCTCATGCGCTCGTTTTGCAGTCGCAGCATGATGATGACGTCGCAGCCCTTGATGCCTTCTTCCAGCGTGTGGCACACGCGCACGCCCATCTGCGCCATGTCTGCGGGCACCAGCGTCTTGGGGCCGACCACGCGCACTTCAGCGCAGCCCAGCGTGGTGAGCGCATGGATGTCAGAGCGCGCCACGCGCGAATGCAGCACGTCGCCGACGATGGCCACGGTGAGGTTGGAGAACTCTTTTTTATAGTGCCGGATGGTGAACATGTCCAGCAGGCCCTGCGTGGGGTGCGCGTGGCGGCCATCGCCGGCGTTGATCACGTGCACATGCGGGGCCACGTGCTGCGCAATCAGGTACGGCGCGCCGGACTCGCCGTGACGCACCACAAACAGATCGGCCGCCATGGCTGAGAGGTTGGCAATCGTGTCGAGCAGCGACTCACCTTTGGACGCCGACGAGCGCGCGATGTCCAGGTTGATGACATCCGCACTCAGGCGGGTGGCGGCAATCTCAAACGTGGTGCGGGTGCGGGTTGAGTTCTCGAAGAACAGGTTGAACACGCTTTTTCCGCGCAGCAGCGGCACCTTCTTCACCTCGCGGTCGTTGACGGAGCAGAAGTTGGCCGCCGTGTCCATAATGTGTGTGAGCGTGCTTTTGGGCAGGCCTTCGATGGACAGCAGGTGGATCAGCTCGCCATGCGTGTTGAGTTGGGGGTTGCGTTTGAAAAGCATGGCGGCGTGGGCTTGAGAAGGCGTTGATGACGTGACGCGAGTCAAGCGCCTTGAAAGCTTTCCACGTTGAAGCTGAATTGCCCGGATTCACTGCGCGCCAGTGTCAGCGACTGGTTGGCAGGCAGGGTGACCCGGGCAGCGCAAAAGTCGGCCTGCACCGGCAGCTCACGCCCGCCCCGGTCCACCAGCACGGCCAGCTTCACACTGGCAGGGCGGCCATAGTCGAACAGCTCGTTGATGACGGCGCGGATGGTGCGTCCGGTGTACAGCACGTCGTCCAGCAAAATGATGTCGGCACCATTCACGTCAAACGGCAGAGCCGTCTGCCCGCCGCTGGACAGCCCGCGCTGGGCAAAATCATCCCGGTGCATGGCCGACGAAATGACGCCCGCCTTGCCGGGCAATTGCATGTCAACTTGCAGTTGCGCGGCGAGCCATGCGCCGCCCGACGTGATGCCCACCAGGCGTGTCTGCGGCCCTTTGAGCGATTGAACGCCGCGCAGCAATTCGCGGTAAAGCGCTTGGGCATCAATCAACAGCGCCCCCACGCTTGCCACTGCGTGTGCTGCGCTGCCCCCCGAGGGGGCTAATTCCCCTCGGGGCGGCCCGTCAGGAAATTGCCCAGATGCGCTCTGCTTGCTCAATCAATGCCCCTCAAAAACTGTTCCAGAATAATGCAGGCAGCCGCGGCATCGGCATCCCTGGCCCCTGATGACAGGGCCTCGGTCGTGCTGTAACGCTCATCCACCTCAAACACCGGCAAGTTGAACCGGCCGCCAAGCTGGCGGCCAAAGCGGCGGGCTCGCACGGTGTTTTCATGCTCCGCGCCATCGGGGTGGAAGGGCACGCCAATGACCAGTGCGTCGGGCTGCCACTGGGCCAGCAGCGCGGCGATTTTGACAAACCGGGCATCACCTTGCGCGTGGATGCTGCCTTGGGGTTGCGCGTTGCGCAGCAAGCGGTTGCCCACGGCAACGCCGGTGCGCTTGAGGCCAAAGTCAAGGGCCAGAAATGTTTTTAACGCTGGGGAGATGGCGTTGGAGCCGTTTGCGGCATGTGCGCCGCTTGCAACGGGCGCTGCCACGGTGCTCACGCGTGCCCCGCCTCGCCTGACAGCATCCACGCTTGCAGGCCCAGCAGCAGCAGGGCTTTGTCGTACCGCTGGTCAACCGGTGTGTCAAAAATGACGGCGCTGTCGGCGTCCACCGTGAGCCAGCTATTCTCGCCCAGTTCTGACTCAAGCTGGCCCCGGCCCCAAGCCGAATAGCCCAGGGACACCAGCACCTTGCGCGGCCCGGCCCCGGTGGACAGGGCTTCCAGCACGTCTTTGGAGGTGGTCATCTCCAACCCGCCGGGGATCGTCATGGTGGAGGCGTACACCGCTTCATTGGGCTTGTCTGCCAATGCAAAGGTGGGCTCATGCAGCACAAAGCCGCGCTCGGTCTGCACTGGGCCGCCCTGAAACACGGGGGTGTCGGCAAGGTCGGCCCGCATCAGGGGCAGCTCCACCTTGTCAAACAATACTTTAAGGTTGATGTCACTGGGTTTGTTGATCACCAGGCCCAGCGCGCCACGCTCGCTGTGTTCGCAGACATACACCACGCTCCGTGCGAAAGCCGCATCCTGCAACCCGGGCATCGCAATCAAAAAATGATTCGTCAGGTTGAGTGGGGCAGAATCAGCGCTCATTCCTTCATTTTAGCGGCGATCATGGACAAGCAATTTGGCACTGGTTTGATGTGGTTTCGCCGTGATCTGCGCACCGACGACAACACGGCGCTTTTTGCAGCGCTGAAGCAATGCCGGCAGGTGCATTGCGTCTTCATTTTTGACACTGAGATTTTGGATGCGCTGCCGCGTGCTGACCGGCGCGTCGAGTTCATCCGCGAATGCCTGGTGGACCTGGATGCCGACCTGCGCAAGCTGGCGGGCCAACCCCGTGCGGGGCTTATCGTGCAGCACGGCGCCGCCAGCAAGCGCATTGTTGAGCTGGCCAAAGCGCTGCATGGCGAGGCCGTGTTTGCCGCGCATGACTATGAGCCGGGGGCACGGGCGCGCGATGCCAAGGTGCTCGGCGCGCTGGCGCAGGCCGGTATTGCGATGCACACGTTCAAAGACCAGGTGGTGTTTGAAGGCCGCGAGGTGCTGACGAAAACCGGCACACCGTATGGCGTGTTCACACCTTACAAAAACGCCTGGCTGGCCAAGGTGGATGAGTCGCACCTGCAATCGCATGACGCCGCGCCGCATGGCGTTGCCCTGGCACCGCGTCCGGCGGCGATGCAAAGCGGCGTGCCCACGCTCAAGGAGATTGGCTTTGAGCCCACCAACCTCAAAGACCTGAAAATCCCCGCCGGCTCAAGCGGCGGGAAAAAACTGTTTGCTGAATTTTTTGAGCGCATGGACCAGTACCATGAGACGCGGGATTTCCCCGCTGTCAAAGGCCCCAGCTACCTGGGTGTGCATCTGCGCTTTGGTACGGTGTCAATCCGCAAGCTGGCAGGTACGGCACTGGCCCGAACGCTGCAAGGCAGCCAGGGTGCCTCGGTCTGGCTGAGCGAGCTGGTCTGGCGTGATTTTTACTTCTCGATTCTGGCCAATTTTCCGCGGGTGGCCACAGGCGCTTTCAAGCCTGAATACGACAGCATCAAATGGGAGCACGGCAAGCACGCCAAAGAACTTTTTGCCGCATGGTGCGAGGGCCGCACTGGCTACCCGCTGGTGGATGCGGCCATGGCACAGATCAGCCAGACCGGCTACATGCACAACCGTCTGCGCATGGTGGCCGGCAGCTTTCTGGTGAAAGACCTTGGCATTGACTGGCGCCGGGGCGAGCAGTACTTTGCCGAAAAGCTCAACGATTTTGATCTGTCGGCCAACAACGGCGGCTGGCAGTGGGTGGCCTCCAGTGGCTGCGATGCGCAGCCCTACTTCCGCATCTTCAATCCCATCAGCCAGAGCGAGAAATTTGACGCGCAAGGCAAGTTCATCCGCCGCTATCTGCCGCAACTTGCCAAACTGGCGACTGCCGATTTGCATGCGCCGTGGCTGGCGAGCCCGATGGCGCTGCTGGCAGCGGGGGTTGAGCTGGGCCGGGACTATCCGCTGCCCGTGGTGGCACATGATGTGGCGCGGGCCTTGACGTTGCAGCGCTACGCGGTGGTGAAGAAAGCCGTCTGAAAACGCAATTATCCTGTTTGCTATTTTCACAATAGCAAACTATTCAGCTTGGACGAGGGCTATAGCGCTAAAAGATCGGTTTTTATGCCGCTTCGACGACCGCGCTGCAGTAGTGCCGCACCAGGCCCATCAGCTCATCCTCTGAATAGGGCTTGCCCAGGTAGTGGTCCACGCCCAGCTCGCGCGCGTGCTCACGGTGCTTCTCGGCGATGCGGGAGGTGATCATGATGATGGGCAGGTCGCGCAGCTTGGCGTCAGCACGTATGTTGCGCGCCAAGTCAAAACCGTCCATGCGTGGCATCTCAATGTCAGACAGCACCACCGTCGGCTTCTCGTCCTGCAAACGCTCCAGCGCCTGCAGGCCGTCGGCTGCCAGCACCACGCGGTAGCCTTCGCGCTTGAGAAGGCGCTGCGTGACACGGCGCACGGTGATCGAGTCATCCACCACCATGACCAGCGGCACCTGCGCCGCACCGGCCAGCAGCGAAGTTGCTGCCAGCCCGGACTGTGCGGAATGGCCCTGTGCAAACGCCGCCTGCGCCGTCAGGCGCATGGCACCCGCCTGCACACCATACACCGACGCCAGTGCCACCGGGTTGTAGATCAGCACGACAGCGCCAGAAGCAAGTACCGACATGCCGGTCAAGCCCGGAAGCCGCGAGAGTTGCGGCCCCAGATTCTTGACCACGACCTCCTGGTTGCCCAGAACTTCGTCAACGTGCACCGCCACCCGCTGCCCGGCGCTGCGGAACACTGCCACAGGCAGGTTTTTGGCAGTCGCCTCTTCGCTGTGTGACGATGCCTGCAACAGGGTGCCGGCCCAGAAGAAAGGAATCTGCTCGCCGACATGCGTAAACTCGCCATTGCGGTACGCCAGTTCAAGATCGGCGGCGGGAACGCGCCGCACAATCTCGATCACGTTGGCGGCAACGCCAATGACCAGCTCGCCCAGGCGCAGCATCACCACTTGCGTTACCGCCGTGGTCAGCGGCAGCACCAGCTTGAAGCGGGTGCCTTTGCCGCGCTCTGAGCTGGTTTCAATGCGGCCTCCCAGGGCGTTCACCTCGGAGCGCACAACGTCCATGCCAATGCCGCGCCCGGCCAGTTCAGTCACGCCACTGGCAGTGGTGAAGCCCGGCGCAAAGATGAGTTCTGCCACTTCAGCATCGCTCATGGCGTGCGCATTGGGCGCTGCGCCGCTGGAGATGGCTTTTTCGCGGATTCGCTGCAAGTCCAGGCCGCCTCCGTCGTCATTGAATTCGACCGACACCTCGTTGCTCTGGTGCTGCAGGTTGATGGTGATGGTGCCGGCTGCGGCCTTGCCTGCCTTGGCGCGGACCTCAGGCTCTTCAATGCCGTGCGCCACCGAGTTGCGCAGCAAATGTTCAAACGCGGGGGCCATGCGTTCCAGCACGCCACGGTCAATGTCCATGGAGCCGCCAGTGATGTCCAGGCGCACCTGTTTGCCCGTGTCTTTGGCAGCCTGACGGACCACGCCATACAGGCGCTCCGAGATGCCTTCAAACTCCACCATGCGCGTGCGCAGCAGGTCGCGCTGCAGCTCACGGGCCTGGCGCCCCTGCGCGATCAGGTCATCTTCCGTGCCCTCCACGGTGCGCTGCAGATTGCGCTGGACGGTGGCGACGTCGTTGACCGACTCGGCCATCATCCGGGTGAGTTCCTGCACGCGCGTGAAGCGGTCAAATTCCAGCGGGTCAAAGTCCAACGCGCTGTCTTTGGCAAGCGCCATGCGCGACTGCATTTGCGATTCGGATTGCACCTCGATGTCACGCAGCTGGCTGCGCAGGCGGTCCAGATTGCCCGACAAATCGACCAGGGACCCGCGCAACTGGCCCAGCCGTGAGGCCAGTCGCGAGCGCGTGATCATCACCTCGCCCGCCTGGTTGACCAGCCGGTCCAGCAGTTGCGAGCGCACCCGCACTGATGTGTTGGCAATCTGGCGCAAGGGTGCCAGCGCGGTGGTTGTCTGGACCGCACGGGCCGGTTTGACCGTGGCCGCTGCAGGTGCCTCTGCTGCGATGGCAATGGGTGCTTCGGGCAGGACCATGGCCTGCTCGGGTCCGGTGCGCAACGCCTGAAAATTGCCCTGAATGGCATCAAACCGGGCCAGCAAGGGCTCCAGCTGGGCCGTCTGCAGGGATTCAGAGCCAAGCTGCTCAATGGCAGATTCCAGGCGGTGCGTCATCTCGCCCAGCCGCATGCCGCCGGCCAGACGCGCACTGCCTTTGAGCGTGTGCAGAACTCGCAACACTTCATTGCGCGCCGCCAGGTTGTCGGGGCGCGCCGACCACTGCCGCAACGCACCACCCAGGCGGGGCATCAGCTCGAGCGCCTCTTCCTCAAAGATCGGAAACAGATCCGCATCCAGCGCATCGGTCAGGTCGATGTCATCGTCATGGTCGTCGATCAAGAGCGGCGCCACAGCAATGTTCAACGTGGCAGCGGGCAGGGTGGGTGTTTGGCGGACTGGCTCGGACACGCTGCGCGGCGACACTTGAACCGGGGAGGCATTGGAAGGCTGTGCAACGAACTGGGGCTCGGCGTCAAACTGCGGCTCGGCATCGATGGGCGCAAGCGACGGTGCCTCGGATTGCACAAATTCCCGCAACTCGGCCGCTTGCGAAGGCACGGTGTCCAGCAGGACGTCAGAGCTGCTGGTTGCAAAGTCAGTCTCAGAAATTGATTTCAGCGCGTCAAGAATCTGGCGGTCGGGCTCTTTGAGGAAGCCCGCAGCAAACTGGTGCAGCAGGCGCCGGATGTCTTCTGCCGCATAGGAAAACACCTGCGCATGCTGCGCATCGCTGCGTCCGTGCAGCTGGACGTGCTGCAAGGCTTGCTCCAGGACGCGAGCAATGTCTGACAGCGCCACAAATCCGACCGTAGCCGAGCTGCCAGCCAGCGAATGCGCCAGTGCGACAGTGGAGTCTGGCACCGGCCGGTACAGCTCCATCGACCATTCGCTCAATTCAGTCAGCAGGCGGCGCGACCACTCATCCGCCTCGTTGAGGTACACGTTGTACAGCGGAATGCCAATTCGCAAGGGGCCGATGATCTTGACCGGGTCTTCGCGATCCTCGACATGTTCAGCGACATGGTCCGCTACCGGCTCGACCACTTGCTCGACCCCCGGCTTGATCGGCTGCTCTGTGGTGTGCGCTGGTGCCAAACGGCTGGCGTCCTCGAACCCGTGCTCTGACGCGGGGCTGTCATGCGCCACGGAATCCACGAACTGAACCTCTTGCGGCAATACGCTGTCGGCAGGGGTATCCAGGAAGAGTTCTTCCTGCCCTGCAGAAGACCCTGTCGGCTTGAATTCAGGCTCGCGGGTCGGCGCGCTGAAGTCAAAATCATCCCGGCCAAGGTCCGTCAAATCAAGCGTCAAAGCAGGTTCAACCTGCGCTGGCGCAGCGTCTCCAATAAATTGCGTGGCCTGCGGATCGAAGGTTTCGGTTGCAACAAAATCTGGACTAACACTGTCCTGCGCCTCCAGCATATCGTGGGCCAGATTGGTATTCACAAATTCAGGCAGTTCCGGAGATTTCCCTGCCGACGCCGCGTGGAATGCCTCTTGGGGAGCTGCCTGGGGCGCTTCGTGGGGCACCGCGTCCAGCGTTGTGGGGACGGCAATGTCATCAACAGAGCCGGGGAACCGCAGCACAACCAAGCGCCTGTCAACCCGCAGCGCATCCGCCGCCTCGCGAAAGGCTGGGGCGCTCCACTTGGCATCAGCGCCTGCGGCAATGTCCTCGACCCAGCCTCCAAAACCGGTCAAGGCCCTGGAGGACAGGCTGACCAGCGCCTCACTTGCAGGTTTTTGCTCAGCCAGCCAGCTATTGAGCAATTGCTCCATCGACCAGGCCGCCTCACCAAACTCATTCAGGCCAACCATGCGCGAGCTGCCCTTGAGGGTGTGAAAAGCGCGCCGCAGCGTCGTCTGCTCACCCAAAACGGAGGCATCGACCGAGAGCGCCCTGACCGCGAGCAGGCCAGATTGAACGACTTCCCGCGCTTCTTCCAGAAAGATATCCCGAATTTCAGACTCATCACCGTCGAGAGCCTCGGGCGGGGCCGACGCAACGACCGGCTGGACCGCGGGTGGCGCAGCCGGCGCAACCGCCACTGGAATGGCCAGCGGCGCTGGGGCGGACAATGGCATCAACGCTGAAATCGGCACGGGTACGCTGACGGGTGAACCAACCGCAGAGTCAGCTGGCTCTGCAACTGGCGGCACCACAGAACGGGCTGGCACCAGCGCCACCGGGCTGACCTGTGCCTCTGCAATGGGCACGGCGGGAATTGCTGCAATTGCTGCACCAGGCGGCTCAACAAGCCTTTTCTCAGGCCCGGTGACCGGCCTGAACTCACCTTCAACGTCGTCATACATGAAAAGCTTTTTGGCCAGCACGCGCTGGTAGCTCAGCATGTCAATCAGAAAGCCCAGCGCGCCCAGGCTGCTGCCCAATTTCTCGAAGACATCGGGCCGCGTGGTGCCCGTGGCAACGTCATCCACCAGGAATTTCTCTACGCTGTCACGCATTCGCAATGCCGCCAGAGACGCCTGGTCCAGGCCCAGCACCGAGAACACGCCGCGCATTTGCGCGAGCTGGCTTGGCACCTCGTGCAGCGGAAGTTTGTCCTGCGGATGACGAAAAAACTGGTCCAGGGATTTTTCGACCTCGCCCAGCGTCGTGCGAAGCTCATCCACGACGCTGCCCATGGTCTGGCGGTCACTGACCCGGCGGTACAGGTCCTTCATCCACCCTTCCAGCGCCTCGGGCTGCCCTGCGGCAATCACGTGCTCCAGCCTCTGGGCGAGCCGCTTGCTGCGGACACCCATCTGGGAGTCGGTAGGATCCATGTCTTCGTAGGCCGCTTCCAAATACAGCACGGCGGTCGCAACCTCCATGGCCACTGGCGTGCTGGGCGGCTCACCGGAACGCACGGTCACTTCAACGGCGCGTGCCAGGGCCCGCGCAAGTTCGCTGCTTTGCGGATGCAGCTTGAGGACTGAGTCGCACACCGCGCTGAACTGGTCGGTGACGACCTTGAACCGGTTGGTGTCGCCGCCCGCAAGCGCCGACCAGGTTTCGGTTGCGCTGGCAATGCGTTTTCTTGCCTGGACCAACACGGCCGGATCGAAACGCCCAAACTGCGGCGTTTCATAGTCAAACGATTTATCCGCATCAAGTTTGTAGGCACGCCGCACCGCTGCCAGCACCGGCGCATCTGACTCACGCAAGGGCACCGCCTGGGCGCAAAAGAAAAGCAGGTCCTGCGCCAGCCGGTCTGAGACGCTGGCGTCGCCGCGCGCCAGCGTGGCGTACTGCAGCAGCATCCGCGATGCCGCCCGCTTGGCGTAAACATCGGTGGCGCAAATGCCCTTGCCTGTGGCTTCGAAAAAAGCGGAGCAGATTTTCCAGAACACGCGCTGCTCCAGCGCCGGCTGGCCCGCAGCCAAAGACAGCGCGGCATCCCGCATGGCCATGGCCGCCACCGGGTCGCCTGTTTTGACAACCCTCAGGACCGACTGGTCCAGCAGGGCCCGCAATTTGGGTTCGTAACCCGATGGCGCGGCATGGACTGGCATGGCGGCGTCAACCCAGGCCCAGTCGATTGACCACAAATCTGCCGGATGCACCCGCTCTCCGCCGACCAGGTCCAGCACATCGCGGTACTGGGGGAACAGCGCCACGGAAGAGGCTGATTTTCCTTTCAGGACTCCCTCAAGGTATTCGGCCACTGCAAAGCCCGCGCGCTCGACCTTGACGGCAGCGTCATCGCTGCAAAGCTCCGGGCGCTGCGCAAATTTCTGCGCCAGAGCCTCCATGGCCCGCATCACTTTGGCGGGTGCGCTGAACCCCACCATCTCCAGCGCGCCCACCGCCTGGTGGAGTTGCTGGCGGGCAATGCGCAGCTGGCTCGCGTCCAGCTCGGCGAGTTCCGAGCCACGTGCCAGCTCGGCGTCGCGCACGAAACGCCGGATGGCCTTGGTCGCGCCGTCCAGCGATTTTTTCAGTTCCTCCAGGACCCAGGCCAGGGGACCAAGGTCGTTGCCCGCAAGCTCGTTGTCACCGGTGGTGGCTGCGTTCGTTTGCATGGGTTCGTGCACTCCAGGGAATGGCGGGGACAGGCTGGGGTTTCAGGCGATTTTGAACCGCGATACAGACTGGCGCAATTCATCGGCCATCCGTGACAGCTCACGCACCTGTGACGCCGTAGACCGAGTGCCCTCGCCCGTCTGCTCTGTCACCGCAAAAATATGCTGGATGTTCTCGGCCACCACATTGGCCAGATTGGCCTCGCGTGAGGTGGAGTTGGAAATGTGCTGGATCAACTCAGACAGGCGGCGCGAAACCTGGTCAATTTCGGTCAATGCGGTACCGGCGTTGTCTGACAACTTGGCCCCTGCCACCACGCCCTGCGTGGAGCGTTCCATGGCGGCCACGGCGTCCTGGGTATCTGTCTGAATCGCTTTCACCAAAGCGGAAATCTGGCGCGTCGCGTCCGCAGAACGCTCGGCCAGCCGCTGCACCTCTTCGGCCACCACCGAGAAACCCCGTCCGGCTTCGCCCGCAGACGCCGCCTGGATGGCAGCGTTCAGCGCGAGCACATTGGTCTGCTCGGTAATGTCCGAGATCAGCTCCGTGATTTCTCCAATTTCCTGCGACGACTCGCCCAGACGCTTGATGCGCTTTGAGGTTTCCTGAATCTGGTCCCGGATGGCGTTCATGCCGCCGATGGCATTTCGCACGGCCAGCAACCCGGTCTCGGCCGCTTCAAGCGACTGGCGGGCCACTGCGGCCGACTCCTGCGCTTGGGTTGAAACTTCATTGATGCGGGACGCCATGTCCACGACCGATTTGCCAGTTTCGCGAATCTCATGCAATTGCTCGTTGGAAGCCGCCAGCAATTCGGTGGAGGTTGAGTCCACCTCGGACGTCGTCTGCGCGACCCGGGCGGCTGTGTTCTGGACGTTGGCCACCAGGGAGCGAAGCTCCTCAACCGTGTAGTTCACCGAGTCAGCAATGGCGCCGGTAATGTCTTCGGTCACGGTCGCCTCCTGCGTCAGGTCACCTTCCGCAACCGATTGCAGCTCATTCATCAAACGCAAAATGGCGGCCTGGTTGGCGTCATTCACGCGTTTGGCTTCCTGCTCCTGGCGCTCGGCGCCCACACGCTGGGTCTCGGCAATGGCCTGCCGGCCACGGCTGTCCTGCAACTGGATATAGGACAGGCCGATGGCACTGAGCAGCGCAAGCAAGGCAGACCCAATCAGCAGCAGCAGGGGGATCGCACCAAAACCGGTCCGCCCGGCAAGCTTGCCCTGCACCTCTTCCAGGCCGCGGCGCAACGGCTCGCTGTCGGCGATGATTGAAGCCTGGGCTTCCCGCGCCGAGACTATGCCCTGGAGGTTGCCCAGGATCGAGCCAGCCTGCTCCCGCGTCTGGTCGTAAAGCTTGATCAGTGCATCCAGCTGCTCACGCGTTTGCGGGTCTTTTGACGCTGACAGACGCAGCACCGGACTGCCCTGCAACAAACCCTGTGCGATTTCCTTGAAGGAATTCAAGTCTTTGCCGAGCAGAAATACCGCTTCGGCGCCCACGCCTTCAGACGTCAGGAACTCGTTGGATGATTTGCCAATGCGCTGGGTCAGCATCACGAGTTGCCCGGCCGCTGAGATTTCAGCGGCGCCCGCGTTTTGCTGCAATTTGAGCGATGAAATCGACTCGGCGATTTCAAGCAGGTCTGACGACTGGCGATTGATCAAGCGCAGCGCCGTGTTGGCCTGCGTCAGCACTTTTTGCTGGCCCATGACGGTGGCCGCGTTCTTCTCGGCACGCTCCATCAACGGCGTGACCTTGGCCAGCTCGGGTGCAAAATCCGTGCTCAATGCGCTCACCTTCAACTGGTCATCGCCAGAATTGAGGCTGCGCACGGTTTTGGCCAGCACGCCAGAACTGTCAGCTACGTCCGGAAACGCCTGCTGCCCGCCCACCAGGGCTTGGGACACTGACTTGGCCAGCCGCTGAGACTGCATCAGGGATTGCCCGGCTGCGCTGAGCTGCTGCGCGACCCGGTCGGACTGGTTAAGCACATAGAGGGTGACCGCTGCCAGCGTCACCAGCGCCAGCGCCAGCAGGATGAACAGCGTTTTCTGGTGCTGCGCCACCGTGCGCTTGCCCAAGACGGGCAGGGCAACCAGGTCGGTGGCTTCCAGTGCAACCGGCGCCAGGGCGTCATCCTGCGCAGGCAAGTTGGCATTGTCCCGCGGCAGCAGCCGCGAATGGTCGGTGCTGGCCATCATCGTGTCCGCAGAGCTCTGGCCGTAGGAGCCCTCTGGCGTGGCCAGACTCATCCGTGAGTCCTGCTCGGAATCAGGGGGCTTTCTTGAAAATAGATTCTTAATCTGATTGGCGACGGACATGGCAGGCCTTAATGACTTTTGATTGCTTGATTGGCTTAGATGCTGATGCTGAGAAACTGCTGCAGCTGGGAGAGCGATTGAAGGTTGATTTCCTGCCACTGCTCGCCGCCGGAATCGGTGTAGCGGTTTCCGAAGTAGGCAGGATCGGCCTCGGTCGGGGGCGCCGAGCCCGAAAACGCATCGGCATTGCGCAGCCCTGCAAGGCCGTCAACCATCAGGGCGCAATTGACCTCCAGCGCGGGATTGAGGGTGATCACGCTGGCCTCGGCAAGTGATTGCTCGGAGCGCACGGGCAGCTGCCCGTCGGCAATGAATCCGGCCAGGTCGACCACGCCAAACAGGCCGCCGCGAAGGTTGACAACCCCCGCAAACCAAGAACGGCAATACGGCACGGGTTGCAAACTGGCCAAGGGGAAGATTTCACCCGATTGCACCAGCGGGAAAAGGTAGTTGCGGGCGCCGGCCTTGACCGCCAGCCAGGCGATGGACACGCCCTCGGTGCGCGCAGCCAGCAGCCGTGATGCCAGCCGGGTTTGGAGTTCCTTGAGTGCAGCGCGATTGGCCATGGGTCAGGATACGGGCGGTGTCAGCAATCTCAGCCCAGTGCCTTGATCTTGGCAAACAGCTCTGCTGCATTGACCGGCTTGGTGATGTAGTCACGCGCACCCTGGCGCATGCCCCAAACCCGGTCGGTCTCCAAGTTTTTGCTGGTGCACATGATGATCGGGATGGCCGTGTACTCGGGCGTGCGGTTGATGGCACGGGTCAGCTGGAAGCCATTCTGGCCAGGCATCACCACGTCCATCAGGATCAGGTCGGGCTTGTCTTCAGCCAGGCGCTTGAAGGCTTCTTCAGCCCCTTCGGCAGTCCTCACGGACATGCCGTTTTGCTGCAGAAGATTGGTCAGGAACATCAGTTCCGTCTTGGAATCATCGACGATGAGCACTTTTTGGATAGGCATCAGTTTTCTCCCTGCATGGCGGTCCCAAAACGCTGGACCGCCTGTAACAGTTGATCTTTTGTGAATGGCTTGGTCAGGTAGTCCTGAGCCCCCACCATTCGACCGCGCGCCTTGTCAAAAACGCCATCTTTGGACGACAGCATCACCACCGGGACGCCGGCAAATTTCGCGTTGCGCTTGATGATGGCGCAGGTCTGGTAACCATCAAGCCTGGGCATCAGGATGTCGCAGAAGACAAGGTGCGGCAGGTAGTCATTGACCTTGGCCAGCGCATCAAAGCCGTCCTCGGCCAGCATGACCTCATGGCCGCCCTGCTTAAGGAATATCTCGGCGCTGCGCCGGATGGTATTGCTGTCATCAATGACCAGGACTTTGAAAGTCGATCCGGCTGTGTTCACAAATCGTTGCTCCTGAGCGGGGATTTATCAAACTCTTCGCCAATGAATCTGCCAGTGACTTTGAGACGGTTTTCATGCCGCCCTGCGACTGCGTGTTTCAAATCTGAACCATCTCAAAGTCCTCCTTGCGTGCACCGCACTCGGGGCATGTCCAGTTCATTGGCACATCACGCCATTTTGTGCCAGGCGCTATGCCGTGGTCAGGGGCTCCTGCGTCTTCGTCATAGATCCAGCCACAAATTAAACACATCCAGGTTTTGGTATCAAGCACAGCTTAAAGGGCCTTCGAATAGAATGCAACGATTGTATAGAGACCTCGCTGGCGAATCACGCCCCACGCAACGCCGCGCTGCACTGTTTGCCTGACAAATCCGCCCGGATGTGTACAAATGCCACCCATGTCTCTGCCTTCGCACTCGCCCCCTCCTGACGCAGACAACGAAGACGAGACAGCCCAGCCGGCGTGCGTCATGGTGTTCAATGCAAGCGACCCCAGCGGCGCGGGCGGACTGTCTTGCGACATCACGGCGGTGGCTTCGGTGGGAGGCCATGCGCTGCCGGTTGTGACCGGTGCCTACACCCGCGACACCGCCGAGATTGTTGATTATTTCCCGTTTGACGACGAGGCTGTCAGCGAGCAGGCACGCACTATCCTGGAGGACGTCCCGGTGCAGGTTTTCAAGGTCGGTTTTGTGGGCACCCCCGAGAATCTGAGCGCCATTGCGGAGATCGCGTCTGACTACGCCGACGTTCCGCTGGTGGCTTACATGCCCGACCTTTCATGGTGGACCGAGCCACAGATTGACGCCTATCTGGATGCCTTCAAAGAGCTCTTGCTGCCGCAGACCACGGTGTTGGCTGGAAACCACAGTACGCTGCGGCGATGGCTGCTTCCGGACTGGAGTGCTGACAAAAGCCCGAGCGCCCGCGACATCGCACGCGCCGCCCAGGAATGCGGCACACCTTACACCCTGGTCACAGGCATCCCGCTGCCCGACCAGTACATTGACAACGTTCTGGCGTCCGCACAAACCGTGCTGGCCAGCCAGAAGTTTGAGCGTTTCGAAGCCACTTTCTCGGGTGCTGGCGACACGTTAACAGCGGCGCTGGCCGCACTTCTGGCCACCGGCACTGCATTGCCGGAGGCCATCACCGAAGCGCTGGGCTACCTGGACCGCAGCCTGGATGCCGGCTTTCGCCCCGGCATGGGCCATGTCATCCCCGACCGGATGTTCTGGGCGCAGCCTGACGCGGACTCCGATGAAGATGAGGCAAAAGGCGACCCTGCACTTGCCGCGACGGCCCACCTGGGCGCACCTGACCCAACCTCCGACCTGATTTTTCACCAGCCTGCCCATGACACCAAACATTGACCTTAACGACACCCTGTTCGAGCGCGCCGGGCGGGTCATTCCCGGCGGCGTCAATTCCCCGGTGCGCGCCTTCAAGGCCGTGGGCGGCACACCCCGGTTCGTCAAGCGGGCGCAGGGCGCGTATTTTTGGGACGCCAACAACACGCGTTACATCGACTACATCGGCTCCTGGGGGCCGATGATTCTGGGCCACGGCCACCCGGCCATCGTGCAGGCAGTGCAAAACGCGGTGCTGGAGGGCTTTTCTTTCGGCGCGCCGACCGAGCGCGAAATCGAGCTGGCCGAGGAAATTCTGCGCCTGGTGCCGAGCATGGACATGGTGCGCCTGGTGAGCTCGGGCACTGAAGCCGCCATGACGGCCATCCGCCTGGCGCGCGGGGCCACCGGGCGCAGCAAGTTCATCAAGTTTGAAGGCTGCTACCACGGCCATGCCGACGCGCTTCTGGTCAAGGCCGGCTCAGGCCTGTCCACCTTTGGCAATCCGACCAGCGCTGGCGTGCCGCCCGAAGTGGTGCAGCACACGCTGGCGCTGGAGTACAACAACGTCGAGCAGCTTGAGGAGGCCTTTGCCCTGCACGGGCCAGAGCTTGCATGCCTGATGGTGGAGCCCATCGCTGGCAACATGAATTTTGTGCGCGCGTCCGTGCCTTTCATGAAGCGTTGCCGCGAGCTGTGCTCCCAGCACGGCACCCTGCTGGTGTTTGATGAGGTGATGACCGGCTGCCGCGTGGCCCTGGGCAGTGCGCAAAGTGTTTACGCCAAGTCCATCCCCGGCTTTGAGCCGGATATGACTGTCATGGGCAAGGTCATCGGCGGGGGCATGCCGCTGGCTGCTTTTGGTGCCAAACGCGGGGTGATGGAGCAGCTTGCCCCGCTCGGGCCGGTGTACCAGGCGGGCACACTGTCGGGCAACCCGGTGGCCACCGCTTGTGGGCTGGCCACCTTGAAAGAAATACAGAAGCCGGGCTTTTTCGAGGCCCTTTCAAACCGCACACGGTCCCTGGTTGAGGGCCTGACGTCAGCAGCGCGGGATGCCGGAGTGCCCTTTTGCGGCGATTCCGAGGGGGGTATGTTTGGGTTCTTCTTGCTTGACGGCCTGCCGCAGAATTATGGCCAGGTGATGGCCACCAAGAGCGCCCGGTTCAACCGCCTGTTTCATGGTCTGCTGGAACGCGGCGTGTACATCGCCCCCGCCTTGTACGAGGCCGGTTTTGTGAGCGCGGCACACAGCGCAGCCGACATTGAGGCAACGGTTGACGCGGCCCGCGAGGTCTTCAAGATACTATAAATAATATAGCTAACTATGCACACTGGATTAGGGCTATAGCCACTTTATTACGCCAAAATGGGTGAGGTTTGCCGTATTTGAGGCCCGTGGCCACCCAAATCAGACGCGTTGTGTGTGAAATTGTTACGCCTGCTTTACCGATACTTTATTGAATTTGACAACCCGGACCACTAAACTGGCGTTATGGGTATTCACTCTGTGGTGTCAGGGTGAGTGCGCTGTGGCGTTCACAAACAAGGAGTTTTAATTGAAAAATATACTGTTGCTGGCCGCTCTGGCGGGAACCGCTGGCCTATCAGTCGCCCAGGGCACCCCCCAGGAAATGGGCCGCGTCATCTCCAGCACGCCGGTGGTCAGCCAGGTTGGCGTGCCGCGCCAAGTGTGCTCCAACGAGTCAGTGCCGGTGCAATCCCAAAAATCTGGCGCGGGTGCCATCATGGGCGGGCTGGCGGGCGGTGCTATCGGCAATGCGGTGGGCGGCGGGGGCGGCCGGGCGGCTGCGACGATGCTGGGCATCTTTGGCGGAGCCATTCTGGGCGACCGCATTGAAGGCGGCGGGCCAACCCAGTACCAAACCGTCCAGAACTGCACATCCCAGACGTTTTACGAAAACCGCACCACCAGCTACAACGTGGTGTATGAGTACGCGGGTAAACAGTATGCCGTGCAAATGCCAAATGACCCGGGCCAGTTTGTGCGGTTGCAGGTCACGCCGGTAGGGGCTACGCAGTATCAAAGTCCACAGTACCAGAGCCCGCAATTTCAGGGCACTCAGGGCGCACAGCAGCCGCAAACCGCGCTGCCTGCCAACACCATTTATGCCCAGCAGGACCCTGCGGCCCCGGTGCAGACTTACCAGCAAGTCGCTCCCCAGCCGGTGTACGTCGCCGTAGCACCTGCGGTTTATCCCGTGGTTTACCAAGCGCCATACCCTACTTACCCGGCCTACTACGCGCGCCCTTACTATCCACCCGTCGGCATCAGCCTGAACTTGGGCTGGTCCAACGGCAATTACGGTCATGGACACCGCCATTGGCGCTAGGCAGTGTGGTGTTGCCGTTGGTTCTGCGAGCGCTCAAACCACGCGTCAAATGCTACAATATAAATAGCTACCCATGCACTGTGGATGCGGGCTAGAGGCTATTTTGTGCTTTTTTTGCAGTTTTCGAAGCGCACGCGGCCGGTCTGAACCCCGGTTGATGCAAACATGTGCACGGCCCGGAGCCCATGCTTGGATGCGGGCCAGACTCAATGCCTGAAATGCCGCACGCCGCTGAACACCATCGCCACGCCGCGCTCATTGGCCGCTGCGATGACCTCATCGTCCCGCATGCTGCCCCCGGGCTGGATCACGCAGGTGGCACCCGCGTCCACCACCACATCCAGGCCATCTCGAAACGGAAAGAACGCGTCGCTGGCCACCACCGTGCCAACCAGCGAAAGGCCCGCGTGCTGGGCCTTGATGCTGGCGATGCGGGCAGAATCCAGGCGGCTCATCTGGCCAGCCCCCACGCCCATGGTCATGCCGTTGGCGCAGAAAACAATGGCATTGGACTTGACGTACTTGGCCACCTTCCAGGCAAACAGCAGATCTTGTAGCTGAGCCGGTGTAGGCTGGATTTGGGTGGCGATTTTCAGCTCAGCCAGGGTCAACTCATGGTTGTCTGCTGTTTGCATCAACAGGCCTGAGCCCACGCGTTTCACGTCCACCGCGTTGCGGCCCTGCTCCCAGGCGCTGGCATCTCCACCCAACTTGCCACTGGCAGGCAAGTCAATTTGCAGCAGCCGCACATTGGCCTTCGGCTTGAATACGGCGAGCGCCTCGGGACTGAAGGCCGGTGCCATCAGCACTTCCACAAACTGCTTTGATATCTGCAGCGCCGCAGCTTCGTCCAGCAGGCAGTTCAGGGCAATGATGCCACCAAAAGCGGACGTGGGATCGGTCTTGAAAGCCTTGCTGTAAGCCTCCAGCGCATGGGCACCCAGGGCCACGCCGCACGGGTTGGCGTGCTTGACGATGACGCAGGCAGCGCCGTCCACAGCGGGGTTGAAGCTTTTGACGCACTCCCAGGCGGCATCAGCGTCGGCAATGTTGTTGTAGCTGAGCTCCTTGCCCTGCAATTGTTTTGCGGTGACCAACGAGCCCGGCGCGGGATGAAGGTCACGGTAAAACGCGGCCTTCTGGTGCGGATTTTCACCGTAGCGCAGGTCTTGCAGCTTGATGAATCGGCCGTTGGCCTGGCCGCCAAACAGCGCGTGGCTGCCGTCTAGCGCAATGCTGGAGAGGTAATCGCTGATGGCACCATCGTACTGGCTGATGCGGTTGAATGCCGCCACGGACAGCGCAAACTTTGTCTTGTCGGTGAGCTTGCCGCTGGCCTTCAACTCTTGCAGAACCAGCGCGTATTGCGAGGCGTCGGTCAGCACGCCCACATCACGCCAGTTTTTGGCGGCGCTGCGCACCATGGCCGGACCGCCGATGTCAATGTTCTCAATCGCATCTTCCAGTGTGCAGCCCGGTTTGGCCACCGTGGCTTCAAACGGGTACAGGTTGACCACCAGCAGATCAATGGTGGCAATCCCATGCGTGGCGAGTGCAGCCATGTGCGCGGGCACATCCCGGCGCGCCAGCAGGCCGCCATGCACTTTGGGGTGCAGGGTTTTGACGCGGCCATCCAGCATCTCGGGGAAACCGGTGAGTTCGGCCACCTCGGTCACTGGCAGACCCGCATCCGCCAGCAGATTGGCTGTTCCGCCCGTGGAAAGCAGCGTGATGCCGAGCGCGTGCAGGCTTTGGGCAAATTCGACAATGCCGGTTTTGTCGGAAACGGACAGCAGCGCACACAGGGGAGTGGCCGCGGGAGAAGCGGTGGAGGCGGCTTTGGCGAGAGCCTCAGATAGAGGCGTTGCAGTCGGTGAGGTCGTCATTTGATCAGCTTGTGTTCGAGCAGTTTCTTGCGCAGGGTGTTGCGGTTCAAGCCCAGCCACTGGGCGGCTTTGGACTGATTTTGTTCCGCGTGTTCCATCACCACTTCAAGCAGTGGTTTTTCGACTGCCCTGACCAGCATGTCGTGCATGCGGTCCGGCTCGGTCCCCCGCAAATCCTTAAAGTAACCTTCCAAACTGGTGCGCACGCATTCTTCAATGTGCTTCTTGCTCATGCTGTTGTCTCCATTTTTCTTCTTTCTTCAATCGGTTTATTTTGTCTTCGTTGTCGTTGTCGTTGTCGTCGGCCACCAAGCCGGGAATCCGGTCCATGCGGGCGCCCAACTCATCAAAAAAATCGGCGACCGCCGCCGTCTGCTGGTCGCAGGACTCCATCAGGTTCATGCTTGCGCGAAAGTCTTCACCGCCGGGCAAGGCTTTGACATACCAGCCAATGTGCTTGCGCGCCGTGCGCACGCCCAGAAACTCGCCATACAAGTCATAGTGGTCGCGCAGGTGGTCCACCAAGAGCCGCTTGACGTCAGCCACCAGCGGCGGTGCCAGATGGGTGCCGTGCGCCAGAAAGTGCGCCATCTCGCGAAATATCCACGGCCTGCCTTGCGCGGCGCGCCCAATCATCACCGCATCTGCGCCGGTTCTGGCCAGCACATCGCGGGCCTTTTCGGGCGAGCTGATGTCGCCATTGGCCACCACCGGAATGCGCAGCGCGGCCTTCACCGCCGTAATGGTGTCGTACTCTGCAGAGCCACCGTAGCCCTGCTCGCGCGTGCGGCCATGCACCGTGACCATCTGCACGCCCGCCTCCTGCGCTGCCAACGCGATGCGTGCAGCATTCTTGTTGGACTGGCTCCAGCCAGTGCGCATCTTCAGCGTCACCGGCACCCGGTGCGGCTCACAGGCGGCAACGACCGCCGCGACGATTTCTAGAGCCAGCGGCTCATCCTGCATTAGCGCCGAGCCGGCCCATCTGTTGCAGACTTTTTTGGCCGGACAGCCCATATTGATGTCGATGATCTGCGCGCCACGGTCTATGTTGTAGACGGCCGCGTCGGCCATCATCTGCGCATCGGTGCCTGCAATCTGCACGGCGATGGGGCCGGGCTCACCATCGTGGTTGGCACGGCGCGAGGTTTTCAGGGTGTTCCACAAGTCACGCCGCGAGGTCACCATTTCACTCACCGCATAGCCCGCTCCGAGCGCTTTGCAAAGCTGGCGGAAAGGCCGGTCCGTCACACCGGCCATGGGCGCAACAAACAGGGCATTCGCCAGCGTGAATTGGCCGATGTTCATCCGGGGTGCGTGATCGAAAAAGGTGTGGGGGCGAAGAATACGGTTGGCAGGGCGCGAAGGCCAGCCCAACCATTCTAGCTGCCCAATATTTCAGCAATTGAAATATTTCACCAAGTGTCTTTGTGCCTCAGGTGCGCGACGCAGCATCAGCATCTGACATACTTGTTTGAGGACATCAAAAATAAATATGGAAGCCTGGATCGAACAACTGCTCACCCTGATGGCGCTGCCCCAGTACGGACTGAGCACGGTCTTTGTGGTGTCGTTTATTTCGGCAACACTCCTTCCATTGGGCTCAGAGCCGGTCGTGTTCGGACTGATCAAGCTCAGCCCCGATTTGTTCTGGCCAACGATTTTGGTGGCGACTGCAGGCAACACCCTGGGTGGCGCAGTCAGTTGGGCAACCGGTTTGGCCAGCCATGCAGTGGTGGACAAATACCGCCACTCCACCACGCATCTGCGCGCGCTGGACTGGCTGGAGCGCATCGGCCCTAAAGCCTGTCTGCTGTCGTGGCTGCCCGGCGTGGGCGACCCGCTGTGCGCCATTGCGGGCTGGCTGAAACTTTCTTTCTGGCCCTGCGTCTTCTACATGGCGATTGGCAAGTTTGCCCGCTATGTGATGATGACGTCCGCCCTGCTGTGGGTGTTTCCGGGCGGGTTCAAGTTTTAAGGACCCTCTGCATAACTCATCGCGAGCTCGGGTAGATCGGATCGGGATGGACTGCAAGGCGGATTTCTTGCCAATAGCACAGCTATTGGCAAGAAATTCAACGCCGCAGACCGCCCGACTCCGGGCTATCACGGGCCGCGAGGAGTTATGCAGAGGGTCCTCAACTACGAGCTGAACAGGAAATTCATCACATCGCCGTCCTTGACGACATATTCCTTGCCTTCAGAGCGCATCTTGCCCGCGTCTTTGGCACCTTGCTCGCCTTTGAACGTGATGTAGTCATCAAACGCAATGGTCTGCGCGCGGATGTAGCCTTTTTCGAAATCGGTGTGAATCACGCCCGCCGCCTGCGGGCCGGTGTCTCCAACATGGATGGTCCAGGCACGCACTTCTTTCACACCCGCCGTGAAGTAGGTTTGCAGACCCAAGAGCTTGAATGCAGCGCGGATCAGGCGGTTCAGACCCGGCTCGGTTTGCCCTAGCTCAGCCAGAAACATGGCGCGGTCTTCATCTTCCATCTCGGCCATTTCGGCTTCCATCTTGGCGCTGATCGCCACCACGGGCGCGTTTTGCAGGGCCGCAAAGGCTTTCAGGCGGTCCAGAAACGGGTTGTTCTCAAACCCGTCTTCGGCCACATTGGCCACAAACATCGCGGGCTTGGCGGTGATCAGGAAAAACTGCTGCAGCAGTGGCAGCTCTTCTTTGCCCCAGTCAATCGTGCGCACGGGCTTGGCTTCGTTCAGCGCGGTCTGGCATTTCTCCAGAATGGCCACCAGCTTGATCGATTCCTTGTCTCCCGACCGGGCTGTTTTTGTCACCCGGTGCAGCGCCTTTTCAACTGTGGCCATGTCGGCCAGGCACAGCTCGGTCTG
>JAYVNK010000572.1:0-8829 GCA_043758475.1 Comamonadaceae bacterium
GCGACATGATCGCCAGCGCGCGCGCTGCGGGCAAGTCAGTGCTGATCGACCCCAAAGGCAGCGATTATTCACGCTATAAAAACGCGACCGTGATTACGCCCAACCGGCTGGAGCTGCAGCAGGTGATTGGCTCTTGGCAGGACGAAGCCCAATTGCAGTTGAACGTGCAGAATCTGCGCGCCCAGCTCGGCCTGGATGCCGTGCTGCTCACCCGCAGCGAAGAAGGCATGACCCTGTTTGATGCCCAAGGCCAGCTGCACGAGAGCGCCGTGGCACGCGAGGTGTTTGACGTGACTGGAGCTGGCGACACCGTCATCGCCACCCTGGCGGCCTGTGTGGCGGCGGGTTTGAGCCTGCGCGCAGCGCTGCCGCTGGCCAACCGGGCGGGTGGCCTGGTGGTGGGAAAATTTGGCACGGCCACTGTCAGCTACGAAGAGCTGTTTGCCGCAGCGTGAGTGTCGGCAGGCTGTCAAGTCAACCCCAAATTTAGGAGCACGGACCATGGCCCGAATCGTCGTTACGGGTGCTGCCGGTTTCATCGGCAGCAACCTCATCAAAGGCCTCAACGCCAGGGGCATTGACGACATCATCGCGGTGGATGACCTGACACAAGGCGATAAATTCCGCAATCTGGCTGCGCTGCACATTGCCGAATATGTGGACGCCGGCACGTTCTACGACCAATTTGCGCGGGGCACTTACGGACCGGTAGAAGCAGTATTTCACGAAGGCGCGTGCAGCGACACCATGGAAGCCGACGGCAAGTACATGATGGCCAACAATTACACGCTGTCTGTCGGTCTGTTCCACGCGTGCCAGAAACACGGGGCGCGCCTGCTGTACGCGTCGTCGGCAGCAACGTATGGCATGGCCACACCGGCCCAGACAGGTTCAAACCTGCCAACGGCATTCAGGGAAACACCGGACCACGAGCACCCGCTCAACGTCTACGGCTACTCCAAGCTGTTGTTCGACCAGCGCATTCGCCGGGAATGCGGGGCGGACTTTTCGCGCGCAATGCCCGGCCGGTCAAATTCGTCAGGCCAGCCAGGCAAGAGCACGCAGGTGGTGGGTTTTCGCTACTTCAATGTGTACGGCCCGCATGAGCAGCACAAGGGCCGCATGGCCAGCGTCGCCTTTCACCAGTTTCACCAGTTTCAGGCGCAGGGCAAAGTCAAGCTGTTTGGCGAGTACGGCGGCTACGGGCCTGGGGCGCAAATGCGCGATTTTGTTTACATCGACGACGTGGTGGCGGTCAACCTCTGGTTTTTGGACCATCCCCAGCATTCGGGCATCTTCAACCTGGGTACCGGGCGTGCGCAGCGGTTTAACGACGTGGCGCTGGCTGTGGTCAACAAGGGAAGCCGGTCCCCGGGCGCACCTGCGCTTGACTTGACCCAAGCGGCTGCCACGGGAATGATTGAGTACGTGCCTTTCCCCGACGCTTTGCGTGGCAAATACCAGTGCTACACCCAAGCCGATCTGTCGGCGCTGCGCTCGGTTGGCTGCGATCACGCCTTTTCCGACGTCGCCTTGGGGGTTGGCAATTACATGCAGTGGTTGGCCCGTCAAGCTTGAAAAGCAGGTCCTACACCAGAAACATGCGGTCTTAGCCATCTTTGTTACAAAACCGGTCAACCGGCGGCAACTGGCTGTCGTTATGGCTTTGGCCCCGGAGGCTCGCCATGCCCGGGTGTTGTGTTTCCCTACTTTTATACCTGAGGAGTTAATTCATGTTCAAGAAACTTTTTGCCTTTGTGGTCATGCTGTACGCTGCTGCGTCGTTTGCCGCTGTCGATGTCAACAAGGCAACTGCCGCCGAGCTGGACGGCATCAAAGGCATTGGCCCGGCGATTTCCGCCAAGATCGTGGACGAGCGCAAAAAAGGCAATTTCAAGGATTGGACCGACTTCATTGACCGCGTTAAAGGTGTTGGTGAAGGCAATGCTGCCAAGTTTTCAGCCGAAGGCCTGACGGTTGGCGGTGCAGGCTTCAAAGGCGTAGCCGCTGCACCTGCGGCTAAAAAGGATGACAAGCCTGCTACCGCGCCTGCCGCTGCACCTGCCAAGGCCGCCGCCCCAGCAGCCACCCCTGCTGCCGCTGCTCCTGCTGCAAAAGAGCCAGTCGCCGCCAAGGATGAGAAAAAGGACCCGAAAGCCGAAGCCGCAGCCAAGAAAGAAGCTGACAAAAAAGCCAAAGCTGACGAAAAACAGGCAAAAGCTGACGCTGCCAAGGCTAAAAAAGAAGCGTCAAAGGATGCCAAGCCAATGGCCAAAGACGAGAAAAAAGAAGCTACGGCTGACGCTGCCAAACCAGCAGCCAGCGCCGCCAAGAAGTAATTTTGAGGCGCATTGCGCAACCCGGCGTCTTGTTGGGTTGCACAAAAAAACCCGCTGTGGCGGGTTTTTTTGTGGGTGCCAGCTTATTGCAGCCCTGCCGCCGAAACGACAGGCTGACTCTCGTTGGCCACTCCGTGGTGACTGGTAACGAACGGTTTTGGCGCCATGTTCAGGGGCCTGACATGCTCGTCATCACCCGCTAGGTCAGCCGACCCGGCCACGTTGTTTGGGGACGCCGAGGCTGCAAGAGCCAACGTGATCACGATGGCAATGACGATGATGCAGGTGGTGTAGAAAAGCATGAAGTCTTCCTGAAGAGGTGGCACCAGTCTATGAAGACTGGCACACAAATGCATCAGCAAAAAGTCACACTTTCAGGGATTTTGTTACACCAGTGGGTCGCCCATCAGGCCAAAACCTCCGCCACCCGGCGTGTAAATTTCAAAAATGTCGCCGGCTTGCATCTCCGCTTGACCAATGTGGCCCAACGCTTCGACGCTGCCATCGGCGCGCACCACCTGGTTCAACCCCACTTGGCCAGGCCGGCCACCGGCCATGCCAAAAGCGCCGAACTTGCGGCCGTTGGACAGAATGCTGGCCGTCATCGGTTCCAGAAAACGCACCCGGCGCAGCCCGCCGTTGCCGCCTGTCCAACGCCCTGCGCCGCCGGAATTCTCGCGGATCTCATAACCCTCCAGGCGCACCGGGAAGCGGAACTCCAGCACCTCGGGGTCGGTCAGGCGCGAATTGGTCATATGGGCTTGAACCACTGATGTGCCGTTGAAACCCGACACCAGATTGCCCGCTGCATCCATGACGCCACCCGCGCCCGAACCACCCGAGATGGTTTCGTAGTACTGATGGCGCGCGTTGCCAAAGGTGAAGTTGTTCATGGTGCATTGCCCCGCCGCCATCACGCCCAGCGCGCCAAACAAGGCGTTGGTGATGCACGTGGAAGTCTCCACATTGCCTGCCACAACCGACGCTGGCGGGTTCGGGTTGAGCATTGACCCCGCCGGAATGATGACTTTCAACGGTTTCAGGCAGCCCGCGTTCAACGGAATGTCGTCATCTACGAGCGTACGGAAAACATAGAGTACAGCCGCCATGCACACCGCTGTGGGCGCGTTGAAATTATTGGTCTGCTGTGGCGACGTGCCGGTGAAGTCGATCTCGGCGCTTCGCGTGCCGGTATCCACACGAATGCTGACCTTGATCTGCGCACCATTGTCCAGCGGCAGCGTGAATTCGCCATTTTTGAGCCGCGTAATCACCCGGCGCACCGATTCTTCGGCATTGTTTTGCACATGCGTCATGTAGGCCTGCACCACGTCCAGGCCATACTGGTCCACCATTTTGCGCAGCTCCTGCACGCCCTTTTCATTCGCCGCAATCTGCGCCTTCAAGTCAGCCATGTTCTGCTCCGGGTTTCTGGAAGGGTATTCACCGCTTTGCAGAAGCGCCAGCATGTGCGCCTCCTGCAACACCCCCTCAGCCACCAGCTTGACGTTGTTGATCTGAACACCCTCTTCTTCAATGCGCGTGGAGAACGGCGGCATGGAGCCCGGCGTGGTGCCGCCGATGTCGGCATGGTGGCCGCGCGAGCCCACGTAAAACGTAGGTTCGGGCGTCGCTGCGTTGTCCAGATACACCGGCGTGATAACCGTGATGTCGGGCAAATGCGTGCCCCCGTGGTACGGGTCGTTCAACACGAAAACGTCTCCGGGCCGCATGGCGCCTGCATTCTCACGTATCACCGTCTTGATGCTCTCTCCCATGGAGCCCAGATGCACGGGCATGTGCGGCGCGTTGGCAATCAAGTTGCCTTGGGCGTCGAACAGCGCGCAGCTAAAGTCAAGACGCTCCTTGATATTGACCGAGTAAGCGGTATTCTGCAACTGTAGGCCCATCTGCTCGGCAATGTTCATGAACAGGTTGTTGAAGACTTCCAGCAGCACCGGATCAGCGGTAGTTCCAGCTGCATATTTGATAGCTCTCTGTGCATGTCTGACAAGGGCCAGGTGGTCAAATGCCGTCAATTCTGCGGTCCAGCCAGGCTCGATGACGGTGGTGGCGTTTTTCTCGGCAATGATGGCCGGGCCGGGGATGATGTCGCCTGGCCGCAGGTCTTCACGCACCACCAGCGCCGCATCGTGCCACTGCCCGCCTGAGTACATGCGAACCGTTTCGCGCACCACGCCGCTGGCCTTCAGGTCGCGCGGCGCGTGCAAGGTGTAGCGCGGCTCGGCTGGCGCATCGCCCGCAATGATCGCCTCCACCGACACCGCCTCCACAATCAGGCCTTTGCCCTGCATCAAGAAGGCAAAGCGCTGGCGATAGGCGGCCTCGAACCCAGCCTCAACTTGCGCCAGGGTGCCAAAAGCAATGACCAGCGCCGCGTCGCTCCCCTCATAGCGCACGTGCACGCGGCGGTGCGTGGTGATGCTGCCGCCACCCGCTTGCTGGCGCTGCAACTCGGCCTCGGCACTCGCCACCAGCGCATCGAGCGCGTCTGCAATTTCAGGCATTGCGGATTGCGCCAGCTTTACTTCAATCGCCTGTTCCCGAATCACATTCTGGTCAGCCAGACCCATGCCATAGGCGCTGAGCACACCGGCCAATGGATGTACAAACACACGCGTCATGCCCAGCGCATCGGCCACCAGGCAAGCGTGCTGCCCGCCCGCGCCGCCAAAGCATTGCAGTGTGTAGCGGGTCACGTCATAGCCGCGCGCCACCGAGATTTTCTTGATGGCGTTGGCCATCTGCTGCACTGCGATGTTGATGAAGCCCTCGGCACAGGCTGCCGCCGTTAGCACCGACATTGCGTCTGCAGATGTTGCGCCTTCCTGTGCCAACCGCCCGGTCTGCGCCGCCAGTGCCACAAACTTCCCGCGCACCACTTCACCGTCCAGCGCTTCATCGCCCTTGGGCCCAAACAGCTTGGGGAAGTAACGCGGCTGAACTTTGCCCACCATCACGTTGGCATCCGTCACTGCCAGCGGGCCACCGCGCCGGTAGCTGGCCGGGCCAGGGTTGGCCCCGGCGCTTTGCGGTCCCACGCGAAAGCGCTCGCCGTCAAATTTGAGGATCGAACCACCGCCGGCCGCCACCGTGTGGATGCTCATCATTGGTGCCCGCATGCGCACGCCTGCCACCTGGGTTTCAAACTCGCGCTCGAATTCGCCGGCGTAGTGCGATACGTCGGTAGAGGTGCCGCCCATGTCAAAGCCGATCACCTTCACGCGCCCGGCAACCGAAGCCGCGTCATGACGATGGGCCAGCTCCGCTGTCCGTGCCATGCCCACAATGCCCCCGGCCGGGCCGCTCAAAATCGCGTCCTTGCCCTGAAACACATGCGCATCCGTCAGGCCACCAGACGACTGCATAAAGAACAGCTTGACGCCAGGCATCTCGCTGGCCACCTGCTGCACATAGCGGCGCAGGATAGGCGACAGGTAGGCATCCACCACGGTCGTGTCGCCCCGGCTGACAAACTTCATCATCGGGCTGGTTTCATGCGAGGTGCTGATTTGCGTGAAGCCAATCTGCTGTGCAATCCGTTTGGCCGCCCTTTCATGCGCCGTATAGCGGTAACCATGCATAAAAACGATTGAAACACAGCGTAGCCCCCGTCCATAGTGCATAGTTAGCTCTGTTTTCAATAGTGACGCATCCAGCGGAAGAATCACCTCGCCCTGCGCGCCCACGCGCTCCTGCGCTTCCACCACGGCGCTGTACAGCAGCTCAGGCAGCACAATGTGCCGGTCAAACAAACGTGGCCGGTTTTGGTACGCAATACGCAGCGCATCACGAAACCCTCGCGTGGTCACCAACAACGTAGGCTCACCCTTGCGCTCCAGCAGCGCGTTGGTCGCCACCGTGGTGCCCATCTTCACGCACGCCACCCGCTCGGGTGTGACCGGCTCGCCCGCCTTCAACCCCAGCAGGTGCCGAATGCCAGCCACTGCGGCGTCGCGGTATTGCTCCGGGTTCTCGGACAGCAGCTTGTGCGTAACCAGCGAAAACGAGCCATCAGGGTTGGGCCGTTTGGCAACGATGTCGGTGAATGTACCGCCACGGTCAATCCAGAATTGCCAGCGTTTTACGTCGGTAGAAGAACGTGCAAAGGGTGATTTATCTTGTCTCATATTCAAAGAATCCAAAAAGGGAATATCGCGTCTTAGGGTATCCCGTGATTCACTTTGAAACGCCCATCACCAAGTCCGGCAGGATGGTGACGATCTGCGGAAACACCGTGACCAAAACGATGCAGAGCACCAGACAAAAGAAAAATGGGATCGCAGCCACGGCAATCGTGTTGCTGTCTTTGCCGGTCATGTTTTGCAGCACAAACAAATTGAAGCCTACTGGCGGCGTCACCTCTGCAATCTCGACCAGCAAGATCACGAAAATGCCAAACCAGATCAAGTCAAAGCCCGCTTTCTGCACCATCGGCATCACCACCGCTGCAGTCAGCACGATCATGCTGATGCCGTCGAGTGCCGTACCCAGCACCAGGTACACCGCCACCAGGCAGGCAATCAGGGCGTAGGGCGACAGATTCAGGGAATTGACCCACTGTGCCAGCTCACGCGGCACGCCGGTAAAAGCCATGGTTTTGGTCAAGAACGCAGCGCCTGCCAAGATGAACATGATCATGCAACTGGTGCGCGTTGCGCCCATCAACGCCTCGTTGAAGTTGCTCCAGTTCAGCGATTTGCTCCAGACGGCCAAGCCAAGTGATCCCACCACACCATAGGCTGCGCATTCAGTAGCGGTAGCCCAGCCCGCAATGAGTGTCCAGCAGATAAACACGATCAGAAGCGCACACGGAATCAGGTTTTTTGACAGCCGCATCTTTTCTTTAAAGCTGGTGGCTGGCTCTGGCGGCGGCATTTTTTCCTTGTTGCGGATCGACCACCAGGCGATGTAGCCTGAGAACAAAGCCATCAGCAAGAAGCCCGGTAAAAAACCCGCCAAAAAGATGCGAATGATCGATGCATCCGCCGCGACCGCATACACCACCATGGTGATGGACGGCGGAATCAAAATGCCGAGCGTGCCGGCTGTGGCCAGTGAGCCAATGGCGATTTTTTCGTCGTAGCCGCGTTTGGTGAGTTCAGGCAATGACACCTTGGCAATCGTGGCGCAGGTAGCGGCGGATGAGCCCGACACAGAGCCGAAAATGCCGCAGCCCAAAATGGTGGTGTGAAACAGCCGCCCCGGCACACGATTCAGCCACGGGGCCAGACCGGTAAACATTTCTTCACTGAGCTTGGTGCGAAACAGAATTTCGCCCATCCAGATGAACAGTGGCAGTGCAGCCAGCTCCCAACTGGCGTTGCTTTCCCAAAAGGCTGAAAACAAATTCAAACCCGGTTGAGTTGAGGTAAAAAATGCTTGGCCCACCCAGCCGCAAATGGCCAAAGTCATCGCGATCCACACGCCGCCTGAGAGCAGCACCATCATCAGGACAAGCAAGATGCCGCCTATAGTCAAAACATCCATCGCATGCTTTCTTTGTGTTATCCGTTGCTGTTGTGCAAGTGGGCCCTAGACGTCGGACGAAAAGTCGCCTTTGGCGTGGCGCTCCGCCGTCAACCGCACAAAGGTGGGCACACCACCCCGCACCACAATCACAAACTCGTCAACCACCGCCACCAGCAGCAGGACGGAACCGAGTGCAAAGCTCGTTTGCGGGATCCATATGGGCAGCGGCAGCAAGCCCTGCGCCAGCTCGTTGAACTCATAACTCTGATACGTAAAGCGGCAGGCCCACCAAGCCAGGTATGCCACGGCCACAAGCGCAACAAACAGGCTGCCCAGCTCCATCACACGCCGGGTTTTAGCGCTGACTTTTTCCAGCACCAGCGTTACGCGCACAAAATCGCCATGCTTGAAGGCATGCGCCATGGTAAAAAAGGCCGCTGCTGCGCACAGCCAGGCCACGATGTCGTTTGTAGCGCCCGTGTTCAGGCCAAACTCCCGGCCCAGCGACTGGAACACCATCAGCACGCAAATCAACGCAACACACACTGCCCCCAGCACAGCCGCAGCCATGTAAACCGCGTCGAGCCCCGTTCGCAACGCGGAAGGAGACTGGACAACCGTGGAAACAACAGGGGCGGGAGCTTGTGTCATGTGATTGCTGAGATTTCTGGTTTGGTGTCGGGATGGGTTTTGCGCGGTTACTTCCTGTTATACGCGTCGATGATGGCTTTACCCTCTGCGCCGGCCAGCTTCAGCCAGTCGGCCATCATCGTGTCGCCAATCGGCTTAAGTTCTTTTTTCAGGACCTCCCCGACGACTGTATCAATCTTCATCCGAGATTGTCCATTAGCCCCGAGCCCGCCTCCGAAGGCTGTCGCTTTCGCCAGCGATTCCTAATCGATACCATTGGGAATTCCCAATGAAATCAATGGCCAAGGCCAAAGCGAGGCAATCTTATGGCGACCCCAGACCCGTTTGACGTGAAGTTCACCAGCCG
>JAYVNK010000573.1:0-2823 GCA_043758475.1 Comamonadaceae bacterium
CAGAAAGGCCGAGCCCGGCGCATTGGCGACCAGCACGTTGCCTGCGCGGATGACTTGCAGCAGGCCAGGCACACCCAGTGTCGAATCGGAACGCAATTCCAGCGGGTCCAGAAACTCGTCGTCCAGCCGCTTGAGAAGCGCGTGCACCGGCTCCAGGCCCTTGAGGGTTTTGAGGTACAGGCGCTGGTCGCGCACCACCAAATCGCTGCCTTCCACCAGCGTCAGGCCCAGGTAGCGCGCCAGGTAGGCGTGCTCAAAATAGGTTTCGTTGTAGGGGCCAGGGGTGAGCAGGGCGATGTGGGAATCCTGCCCCGCCGGGCTCATGCGCTTGATGCCATCCATCAGTGCGCGGTAAGTGCCCGCCAGGCGCTGCACGTTCATGCTCTCAAACGCCTGGGGGAACAGCCGCGACACGGCCAGCCGGTTCTCCAGCAGATAGCCCAGCCCGCTGGGGGCCTGGGTGCGCTGCGACACCACCCACCAGTTGCCATCAGGCCCGCGCGCCAGATCAAACGCGGCAATGTGCAAATGCGTTCCGCCCACGGGTTTCACCCCATGCATGGCGCGCAGATAGCCTGGGTGGCCCTGCACCAGCGCCGGTGGCAGCAACCCAAGCTTGAGCAACTGCTGCGGGCCATAAACATCGGCCATGACGTGGTCCAGCACGCGCACCCGCTGCCTCACGCCGGCCTCAATGTGCTGCCAGCTCTCGGGCGTCAAAACCAGCGGAAACAAATCCAGCGACCACGGTCGCTGTGGCCCGCCTTCATCCGCATACACGTTGTAGGTGACGCCGTTGTCGCGGATCTGGCGCGCCAGGCTGGCGGCGCGCTGGGTCAGGTCGCCCAGGCCATCGGTTTCAAAATTCTCGAAAAAAAGGCTCCAGGCCCTTGTGTAGTCTTCACAATTAGCTTCTAAACTAATAGCGTCAGGCGATTGCGGAGCAGTTCTTGGCACGGCCCTGCGCTCTGCACGGCCACGCAGTTCATCAAAGTGACCAAGGCTGGTGGCGCAGGCCCGTGAGCCAACCCGCTTTACAGCAGGCGCAATCGCGGTCTCGGCAGCGGTGGAATCTGGGGAGTATTTCACTGTGTGGGAGTATGCCAGCACGGGGTGGGGGTCCAGCGGCTTCACAATCACAGGCAGAATCACGCGGTGAAAAAAGATGCGTAGCGCAACTGTCAATCAACATGCTTTGACGCCATGACCCTTCAGACCCCCAACGCCCCGCCCGTCAACGCGCCTCACTTTGACGTGCTGATCATCGGCGCAGGCCTGTCCGGCATCGGCGCGGCGCATCATTTGCAGACGCGCTGCCCCGGCCGCAGCTACGCCATTCTTGAGGGCCGCAGCCGCGTCGGAGGCACCTGGGATTTGTTTCGTTACCCCGGCGTGCGTTCGGACTCCGACATGTACACGCTGGGCTACTCGTTCAGGCCGTGGGAGCAGCCCAAGGCGATTGCCGACGGGCCGTCGATTTTGAAGTATGTGCAAGACGCCGCTAGAGACGGCGGTATTGAGCAGAACATCCGCTTTGGGCACCAGGTGAAGCGCGCATCGTGGTCTACGGCAGATACGCGCTGGACGGTCGAGGCCGAGTGCGGTGAAACCAAAGAGCCGGTCCAGTTCACCTGCAATTTCCTCTTCATGTGCTCCGGGTACTACAGTTATGAGGGTGGCTACACACGAGAATTCAAAGGCAGAGAGCGCTTCGCCGGGCAAATAGTGCATCCGCAAAAGTGGACAGACAGCATCAATCACGCAGGCAAGCGCGTGGTGGTGATCGGCAGCGGTGCCACCGCCGTCACGCTGGTGCCCGAGCTGGCCAAGACCGCCGCGCACGTGACCATGCTGCAACGCTCGCCCACCTATGTGGTGGCGCGCCCGTCAGAAGACGCCATGGCCAACCGGCTGCGGCGCTATTTGCCACCGACGCTGGCCTATGGCATCACGCGGTGGAAGCGGGTGTTGCTGGGGATGTACTTCTTCAACCTGTGCCGCCACAACCCGGCCAAGGTGAAGCGCATGATTGCCGGTGGCGTGCGCATGGCGCTGGGGCCTGACTACGATGTGGCTAAGCATTTCGCGCCGCGCTACAACCCGTGGGACCAGCGCCTGTGCCTGGTGCCGGATGGCGATTTGTTCACGGCGATCAAGTCAGAGCGGGCGTCTGTGGTGACGGATGAGATTGACACGTTCATCGAGGCAGGCATCCGCCTCAAATCGGGCGCCGAACTGCCCGCTGACTTGATCGTCACTGCCACGGGCCTGAGCCTGCAAGTCTTGGGCGGCCTGCACATCACCGTGGACGGCGCGCGGATTGACATGGCTAAAACCATGAACTACAAAGGCCTGATGTACAGCGGCATCCCCAACTTTGCATCGTCTTTCGGCTACACCAATGCATCGTGGACGCTCAAGTGTGATTTGACCTGCGAGTACGTCTGCCGCCTGCTGAACCACATGGCAAAGCATGGCCACACGCAGTGCACGCCCCGCAATACCGATGCGTCGATCACCGAACAGCCGTGGGTTGATTTTTCGTCTGGCTACCTGCAACGGTCCATGCACCTGTTCCCCAAGCAGGGCTCACGGGCGCCGTGGAAGCTGTACCAAAATTACCCCAAAGACATCATGCTGCTGCGCTTTGGCAAGATTGCCGATGGCGTGATCGCTTTTGCTTAACACTCAACATGATAGTCAGCCCGGTCCGCCACATCAACAAAACACGAGTTTTAAACCCATGAAACCCACCATCGATTTCCAGGGCCACCGCACCGACCCCGAGGCCTTCTTCCAGCGCTATCTGCGCGCCGCCAGCGC
>JAYVNK010000574.1:0-8825 GCA_043758475.1 Comamonadaceae bacterium
CCATGGCGTCAAAGGTGGTGGCTGTCGCATCAGCGGTAAAGGTGCGCGTGTCTTGCGCACGTTTTTCCTCGGGTACGGGAGCCACGACCGGGTCATCGCCGCCACCGCAGGCTGCGAGCAGCGTAGCAGCGCTGACCGCCGCAAAACTGAACTTGATTTTTCTCATCTGTTTACTCCTCAGTTATCGAAAAGAACGACCGTTCTTTTCTGAGGGAACTATGTTATGGCCCTTAACCTGAGGAGGCCTACGGGGTAAATACCAAGCCCAGTCACCTGCGTGTCAGCGGCGTTGATTTGGAAATTTGACAGTCAAATTAACCTGTAGCCCTTTTGAAATATGCATAGTTAGCTACTATTTATATAGTAATAACATTCCTGCCTAAGGCTTGAGCGGTGCTGGCACGGTCTCTTCGAAGGGCTCTTCACCGGCGGAAGCAACCGGCGGACGTTCCCCAGGCGGCAGCGAATCTTGAAACAAAGCCCAGACCGATTCGGCATCTGACTCTTGCACGTCGGGCACAGGGATCGGGCCATCGCGGTCGTAAAGCCCGCCCGCGTGGGTATTGGGATTGGACGGCGGGTAGGGCGGCGCTCTGCGAGCTTGATTGGGCGGTGGATTCTTGCGAATGTTATTCATGGCAGCCTTGCGTTTCAGGCAACATTCAAAACACCATCATTGCACAAGATCGCCCCGCTTGCCCAGCAATTTTGGCGTGTTGAGTTGGCGGGGCGACACCGTGCCCTTGGATTTAAGCCAGGGCTCCACCACGTCCCAGATGGCTTTGCCACCGGCGGTCTTCGCTTCTTCGGACACCGGTGCCCAACCAGCGACTTTGTACTTGCGGTCCGCCTCGATCGGCTTGCCATTGAGGCGCATGTTGTCGATGCGCTGGCCCATGCCTGCGTTGGGCGCGCAGGTGTATTGCAGGCCGCCCACGCGCACCATGTCGCCGCCCTGCTGGTAGTACGGGTCGGGGTTGAACAGGTTGTCGGCCACATCTTCCAGAATTATTTTGATCGTCTCGCCCGTCATTTCGGTGAGCGTGGTGTACGGATAGGTGATGGCGGTCATGTCCATCAGCCATTCCCGCGTGATCGCCTGGCCCGACAGCAACGTGGTGCCCCAGCGAAAGCCAGGGGAAAACGCAATCTCGGCGCCCTGCACGTCCATCAGCGCATCCAGAAGAAGCTGGTCGCCCGTGCCGTTGAAATTGCCACGGCGGTACAGCAGGCCGTCGTTGATGGCCAGCTTTTCGCCCAGGCGCGCTTCATACGGTGCACGCACCTTGGTGATGAGCGCGTCCATTTGCGCATCGGCGGGCAGCATGTTGGCAAACACCGGCAAAAGCTTGTAGCGGAAGTCCACCAGCTTTTTGTCTTTCACCTGCAAATCCAGCACACCCAGAAACTTGCCGTTGCAGCCCGCGTTGGTGACGATGGTTCTGCCGCCCCGGTTGGCCACCAGCCGGGCCACCGGCACGCCGTCGTGCGTATGGCCCCCCAGAATGGCGTCAATCCCGCTCACACGCGTCGCCATTTTCAAATCCACATCCATGCCGTTGTGCGAGAGCAGCACAACGACCTGCGCACCGTTGGCCCGCGCCTCATCAACCACCTTTTGCATGTTTTCATCTTGAATGCCAAAGCCCCAGTCCGGCATCAGGTAGCGCGGGTTGGCGATCGGGCTGTAGGGGAACGCCTGGCCGATGATGGCGCACGGCACGCCGTTGATCTCGCGCATCACGTGCGATTTGAAAACCGGATCGCCAAAGTCATTGGTCTTGATGTTCTGCGCGATGAATTCAATCTGGCCGGCAAAGTCTTTGTCGATGATTTGCTTGACGCGCTCCTGGCCCAGGGTGAATTCCCAATGGCCCGTCATCAAATCGACGCCCAGCAGCTTGGCTGCATCGACCATGTCCTGGCCCTGCGTCCACAGCGCCGTGCCCGAGCCCTGCCAGGTGTCGCCGCCGTCCAGCAGCAGCGCGCCCGGGCGGCTGGCTTTCATGCGTTTGACCAGCGTAGCCAAGTGGGCAAAACCGCCCACCTTGCCGTAGCGCCGGGCCGCAGTTTCAAAATTCAAATGCGTGAGCGCGTAGGCTTCGGCCGAGCCTGCCCGCACGTTGACGGTTTTCAAGAGATGCTCGCCCACCAGGTGCGGCAGCTCGCCCCGCATCGCCCCCACGCCCAGATTGACGCTGGGCTCACGAAAATACACCGGCTTGAGCTGCGCATGGCAGTCTGTCATGTGCAGGAATGACACGTTGCCGAACTTCGGTGTGTCATACAGCCCGTTGGCTGCGGTGGCAGCATCGGCCTGCGCGTGCTGGCCGAGTGCCATGCCCGCCATGGTGCCTGCGCCCAGCACCTGCAGAAACTCGCGCTTGCTCAGATTCATACCGGGTTCATGCCAGGTTCATGCGGACGTGGTGGTAAAAAATGTGCGGCAGCTTGCGCAAACTACTGGTTGACTGGTGACGCCGGGTCCAGCAGCAGCGCCATCACGTCCTTTAGCTGCTTTTCACCGAGAATTTGCGCATGGCCAAAGCGCGGCATGCCCGAACAGGCGTTGTAGGCGCGCGCGTTCCACAGCTTGCCCCAGGTGTATTCGACGATGGCTTTGGACTGCGCGCTATCCGGGTTGCTCACACCGCGAAGCTTGCCGTAGTTGTACAGACTGGGGCCGATGGTGCCGTAGGACACCTCGGCCTGGCTGATCTGGTGGCAGTTGTAGCAGTTGCCACCGTTGGGCGATCCGGCGGGGTCGGTCCAGGTCAGGCCGCGGCCGTTTTGCGCAATTGCCTCGCCGGCTTTCCAGTCCCCCAGAAACTTGCCGTCGCTTGGCATCTGCACGGTTTTCAGGCTGGTAGTTTCAATGCGCTGGCTAATTTGCGCGTCGATCGGTTTGCCCGCCGTGTCAGCCGCGCTGCATTCGCGGTTGGCATCGTCTTGCACCAGCCGGTCTACCTTGGCGACGCCCTGATCGCGGAAAGACGCGCCCAAAGTTTGCGAGGCGATTTTGTCAAGCTCCTGCGCAGACGGCAGGCCAGCGCAACCGAGAACCGCCAGCACTGACCCCATCGTAACGGAAGCACGGACAGCGCCGAGAACTGTCAGCTTGGTTTTTTTCATTGTGTCAGCCAAAAAATCAACGTCTAAGCGCCGGCGCAATGGACTCGCCACCCTTGCCATTCACGCCCATGTACACGCCCAGCGCAATCGTGGCGTCGCTGGCAAAACCGGGGTATGGAAAGCGCTGCTGGCGATAGCAGTCATTCAGGCGGCGCTGCATGCCCCACAGCTCGCCAGACGACACGCGGTAGGCAGGCCAAGCACCAAAACCGTTGCCCGCGCCAGGCTGACGCGTGAGGTTTGGCAGGTCTTGCAACCGGATGCGCTTGTCATCAGCACCATGGCACGACGCGCATGAAAAATCATGCGTGCCACCCCGCGCAAAGAACAGCCTCTTGCCGACTTCAAACATGATTTTCTCTGTCGCGTGGGCCTGCGGCAGATTGAACTTCATGCCACGGGATTCGGCAGAAATCCAGGCCACCAAACCTTCAAGGCTGACTTGCTCGCCCTGGCCAAACGGCGTTGCCGCAATCTCGGCCGCGCTAAAGCCCTGCAAAGTTTCCATGCAGGTCAACAGGCGTGACTCCAGGTCTTGTACACGCTGCGTGTCGGCAAAGTAGCGCGGAAGCTCAACAAACGCACCCTTGACCACACCCGCCCCTTTGCCCAAGTCGCATTTTTGCAAAGAATCGTTTTTGGGGCCACGCTTTTTTTGCCAAAGGTCTTCGCCGCGTGCTTCAAAAAGCTCGGCCGGATTACCGTCCTGCAGCATGGCACGGTACTCAGCAATGCCGTCCGCAACGGATTTCTGCGCCCAAACAGCGGTCGAAGCCACACAAGCCAAAGCGGCCAGCCCAAAGCATGCCAGCCGAAGCGCGTGCCTCATGACACCGTGGCTTCGTCAGATCGGGTATCGCCCCGGTTGTCTTTCCAGGTCACGCCAATCTTGTCGCCCGCTTTGGCACCTTTGACCGTGAATTGCAGAAACGGATTTTTGGAGACCGCAGGCCCCCATTCAGCGGACATGACGGACTTGCCGTTGTGAGTTGCGGTCACTTCGGTGATATGCCATGCCGGGATGACTTTGCCGCCCGCGTCGCGGCGCTGGCCGGTTTCCATCTCGTGGCTCATGAGCACGCGCACGGTGGCGTTGGCACCGGCTACCTGCGCGCGAATGCGCATTGGATCGGACATTTTTCTACTCCTTTTTGTATGTTCAGCCGCCGCAGCCGCCCAGCGTAACCTTGACTTCTTTCTTGGCGTACAGAGCGCGCCCATCGTTCATGACCGCCACGGCGTACACGTCTGACGATTGCCCCATCTTGGTCCGTGTGGTAACGCTGGCCTCAATGCTGTCCGTGATATTGAAAACAGCCACCAGCGCCGCCGGGTTCTTCTCCACCAGCAGCAGCAATTGCTTGACGCCCGCCAGCGCCGTGGCCGCGCCAATCTGCACCACAGCGCCGTTCTCAGCAATGTCGGGGCCGGTGATGGTGACGTCTTTGCTCTCCACCGGCGCACCCACACCCAGGCCCTTGAGCGCGTCCGCGAAACCTTTGGCCTCAAATGCCGCCTTGTTCCAGGCCGCAAAGGCTGCCTGCGGGAACAGGCCCGTGGTCGCGAGCAAGCCGGCTACGACGGCACTGCGCTGGATTGTCTTGCGACGGTTTTGCATAAAAGGCTCCTAATAAAATCCAGAAATTAAACCAGCGTTTCAGCAATGGTGGTGCAATGAATCACCGCTATTTTCCCGCACCTGCGGCCAACCATGCGGCAAGGGTCTTTGCGTCGGCCTCGCTCAACGCCTGGGCCGGCATGGGAATAGCGCCCCACACACCCGCACCACCGGACCTGATTTTGCCTGCCAGGTAGTCCACCCGGCCAGCGTGCTTGCGGGCGATTTCAGAAAACCCGGGCCCCACCGTCCGTTGGTCCATGGCGTGGCAAGCGGTGCAGGTGAGGCGGTTGGCCAGGGTCAATGCCGCCTGATTGTCGATCTGCGGGGCGGGCGGCGCGTTGGCGGGCAATGCGTCAGCGGCGGGCGCAACGGCAACTGCGGCCATGTCATTGATGCCCGCGCGGCTGGTGCCCAGCCCGCGCTGCGGCCCGACCAGCCGGTTCTGCTGGGCCAGATTGCCGTGCGAATTGAGGGCGAAGTCAGGATAAAGCGACGCAACCACAGGGGAAGAACACCCCGTCATGCAGGGCAAGGCCTTGACGTCTGGCAACCGAGCACCGCCAAACTCGGGGCCAGGCCACAGCGCGTGTGCCGTGCTCATGCCATTGCGGTTGGGCAAACGCGCTTGTACCCGAGCCATGTTTCTGTCGGACAGCACAAAATCGTCCGGCACGATGCCGCCCAGGTTGAGCAGGAACGCGGTAGTGGCGTAAACCTCTTCCACGGTGAGTGATTTCGGCTGCGTCCACGGCATGGCGCGGTTGATGTAGTCCCAAAGCGTCGAGAGGCTGGAGACCTTCATCAACGTGGTGCGCCCCGGAAAAGCTGCGTCGCGCAGCCGCGCCACACGCCCGGTCTTGATGTCGTCGGCCGTAGTGCCGCCCACCAACGGGCTGTAAACGTTGTTGGCCTCGCCAAAAACGCCGTGGCACGAAGCACATTTGCTCTCCCACACCTCCTGGCCTTTCGCCACCGAACCTGAACCGGACGGCAGGCCCTTGAAGTCCGGGCGCACGTCAATGTCCCACGCGGCAATTTCATCGGCTGTGGCGCTGCGGCCAATACCAGGATATTTGTCAGGATATTTGTCAGGATATTTGCCGGGATATTTCTCGGGGTATTTGGCAAGACCCTGCGCCGAGCCGTTGCCCGCCGCCGCCAGCAGCGCCAGCAAAGCAAGCGCCAGCGCAACGCTACGACACCTGGACATTTCTGACCTCGCCATTTTGCTGGACCAGCCACGACTGGATTGAATTGTTGTGGTAAATCGAGCGTGTTCCCCGCACGGCGCGCGCCTGCTGATACGTGGGCTGCACGTAGCCGGTATCGTCCATCGCACGGCTCTGGATGATGGCAGCGACACCGTCCCACGCCCAGTCCATATTGAAACGCGTCAGGCACTTGCCCATCACCGGGCCTTCCAGACGCGCCGTGCGCCAGTTACGCCCGCCGTCTACCGACACATCCACCCGCTTCACTTTGCCCCTGCCTGACCAGGCCAGCCCGGTAATGCTGTAGTAGCCCTTGTCCAGCAGCACTTGCCCGCCCGACGGCGTGGTGACCACGCTTTTGCATTCCTGCACGCCGCTGTACTGGCGGTGCGTGCCATCGGGCATGAGGTCGATGTAATGAATCACTTCATCCTTGGTGCCGTAAGGTTTGTCACCCAGCTCAATGCGGCGCAGGTACTTGACCCAGCTGACTCCTTGCACGCCCGGCACCACCAGCCGCAGCGGGTAGCCCTGTTCAGGACGAAGCATTTCGCCATTCTGCCCATAAGCCACAATGACTGCGCCCGAAAGAATCAAACTCATGGGAATGGTGCGCGTCATGGACGAACCGTCGGCCCCTTCAGCCAGCACAAATTTGCCTTTTTTCAGATCAGCGCCCGCCATTTCCAGCAGTGTGATCAACGGCACGCCGGTGAATTCACTGCACGACAGCATGCCGTGGCTGTACTGGGCTGTGGGCACCGACACATTGCCCCATTCCATGCCGGTGTTGGCACCGCACTCGATGAAGTGAAAGCGCGACACGGCGCTCAGGCGCATGATCTCGTCCACGGTGAACACCTGCGGATTCTTGACCAACTCAGGCGCAGAGCCGTTGACCATCAACCGGTGTTTGGTCGGGTCAACATCCCACCAACCCTGGTGATGGCGCTCAAAATGCAGGCCGCTGGGCGTGACGATTCCAAACATGGATTGCAGGGGCGCAAACGACACCGATGCCTGCGTCGTCTGCGTCAAACCGGGGCTGGACCGGCGCTGCACATTGGCTTCGTGTCGGGACGGCTGCCCATAGCCTTGAGTGGCCACGCCCTGGCCCAGGCCTTTGCTGTGCTCGGGGACGTTCAGAATGTTCGGGTCGCTACCATCAGGCAGCTGAAGTTGGGGTGTTTTGTTGGTTTGCGCCGTTGCACCGCCCGCAGCGGCAGCGGCGGCAGCGCTTGCAAATGCTGTGGAGAAAGCACCACGCAAGAAACCCCGTCGCCCTTGCCGCGCCTCGGCCATCACGGCACGCGCGTCACTGGGGTTCAGAAAATTCTCAGGTGCCTTTTGAATCTGTCCGGGCTGCATGAGGTGGTATTACAAGTTACACATTTAAATATCAGTATATACGAATATATCGGAACGCGCAGCGAAGTTAATAGGGACTTACCCGCAAGTAATGGTTTTCATCGTCGCGCGATCAGGGCGATGTTGCGCTCGGCCCAATTTACGTGCTGCGTCGTCGCGGGATCACGCCGACGTGGCAGTCAGGGCACGGGGTTTCAACTGCCGCACGCCAACGCCATTCGCTGCCGATGAGGCATGGCTACGATAAATCAGCCCCACTACACCGGCTTAACTGCCGCCCGCTTCGCCATCTCCAGGCGTTGCTCCAGATAAGCCCCATAAAAATCAGGAATGTAGCCGCCCACCAGCCGCTGGGCCACTTCAACCCCCTGGCGTCCCAGAAACAAAACTGTGGGGGCAAGCTCCACGCGCCAGGCGGCAATCAGCGCTTCATGGGTGGCGGGCATTCCGTTGAAATTTTTGACGCTGCGCTGGCTGCGCATGTCCACCTGCACCACCGGCAGGCGCTGCTCCTGCCGCATGGGCGCCAGGTAACTTTCGCGCACGATTTTGCAAAACGGGCAACCCTCCAGGCTGACCATCACCACCAGCGGCGAGCCCACCGCCAGCGCAACGGCAAGCTCGTCCGGCAGAGACATAGCCAACGGCAGGGTCAACGGGTTTGCCATCAGACAGCCTCACTTTTCATACAGGCATTAGTATCCACTTATTGCGAATTTACTGGAGACACCGCGATGCACTTCCTGCGCTTCAAAACTCAACTCGCTAATCAACTCGCCAATCAACTCGCTGCGGCCTTGTGCCTTTACAGCATGGGCCTCACCGCAACAGCGCAAAGCGCGACCGACCTCAATGCCCGCAGCCTGGCTGCCACCTGCGCCCACTGCCACGGCACGGACGGCCGCTCGGTCGAGGGCGCTGCGGTTCCCTCCCTGGCGGGCATGCCCAAGCCCTACATGCTGGCGCAGATGAAAGCCTTCAAGGATGGCTCGCGCCCCGCGACCATCATGCACCAGCTGTCAAAGGGCTATTCCGATCAGCAGGTGGAGACGCTGGCCACGTATTTCTCTGCGCTCAAGCGCTGACGCCACCCGCACACGCCACCCGCTGAAGCGACAAAACTGAAGGCGACACAACTCAAGGCAACAACATCATGATGAACAGACTCAACAGACGCACGCTGATTCGCACCTCCCTGGCGATGGGCTCGCTCGGCGCACTTGGCAACCTGATCGGCTGCGCCAGCACCGGCAGCTTTCCCAACAAGGCGAAGGTTGTGGTGGTGGGCGGCGGCTACGGCGGGGCTACGGCGGCAAAGTATGTGCGCCTGCTGTCGGACTACAAGATTGACGTGGTCATGGTTGAGCCCAATGAGTCGTTCATCTCATGCCCCATCTCCAATCTGGTGCTGGGCGGCTCCAAAACTATGGGTGACATCACCACGCCCTACACCAGCCTGGGCAGCAAGCACGGTGTGAAAGTGGTCAAGGACA
>JAYVNK010000575.1:0-2820 GCA_043758475.1 Comamonadaceae bacterium
TTAGACTTTCTATCTTGTCCATCGAGTTCTTCCTTTCGTTTGCTTGGCGGCTCACGTTTGGAAGTTTCTACGATGGACATCCTCACCCACCTAAAAGTCGAACTCCTGCTGTGTCCCCGGCATAGCCGGGGGATTACCTATTGGATTTATTAACCAACCCCAGGGAGCATCAAATGCCTGATTTAACCCACGGCGCAGTCGGCAAGCGTGAACACAATTTCACGTCCTTGTTACCGTTGCGCACAAACAATTACAACCCGCAGGAACTCGCCAAACTTGCGAGCGCCATGAAGGGCGAGGTCGATACCGTCAAGGACGGGCCGGACCCCGAAGAAAATCTTCTGCTGCCTGCGGGCTACACCTATTTTGGCCAGTTCATTGACCACGATTTGACGTTTGACAGCACGTCGTCGCTTGACTTCAGCAGCAGTGCCGCACCCTCCAACACGCGCACGCCGCGCTTTGACCTGGACTGCCTTTATGGAGACGGGCCGGATGCGCAGCCGTTCATGTATGACGGCGCGAAGCTGCTTTTCAAGAACGAGCCGCCGCTGCCCGGACCTTTTGATGTGGCGGGCAAGGACTTGACGCGCAATGCATTGGGCCGGGCAATCATTGGCGACAAGCGCAACGATGAAAATTCGATCGTGAGCCAGATCCAGCTATCGTTCGTGAAGTACCACAACGCGGTTGTCGACGCGCTGTCGGCCATGCCTGCAGCGACCTGGAACACGCCGCACCAACTGTTCGAGTCTGCGCGCAATGAAGTGCGCTGGACCTACCAGCGCCTGGTGGTGGAAGACTTTCTGCCGCGCATTGTGCGCGCCGAAGTATTCGCAAATCTCCGACGCAAGAGCCCGCTGAACCGCGCGCGCAGCTACGCCTTTTACACCGAAGACCTGCGCTACAACCTGCCCCGCGAGTTTGTCGCAGCAGCCTATCGATTCGGACACTCAGGCGTGCGCACCGGCTATCGCATGAATGCCGGGACCGACAACCGTTTCGAGATTTTTCCATCGAGCAACGATCCCACGCCAAACGCCGGCGCGATGAGCCTGCTGGGCTTCGACCCGGTCACCAACAACCAGGTGATCGACAACTGGGGCCGGTTCTTCCCGAACGAACTGCCACTGGCCGCCGTCACCGAAGACCGCTCCGCCGCTGCGGACGAAACAAAAAATGGTGCCGTGCGATTGCAATTCGCCTACAAGCTGGACCCGACGCTGGTTGATCCCATGGGTGCGTTGCCCGTCAAGCAAATCGCGGGCTTTGGCACAACGGCCGAGGCCACCGCCATGATTGCGCCCACGCCGCTCCCGCCCACATGGCCCATTCCGCCCACTGCCGCCTTGCCGACCCGTCCATCCTTGGCGCTGCTCAACCTGCTGCGGGGCGATGTGTATGGCATCCAGGGCGGCCAGGCATTTGCCAAGGTTCTGCAAGACAAAGGCTTCCCGTGCAAGGCGCTGACCCACAAGCAGTTGGCCACCCGCCAGCCGGGCACGCAGGACAAGCATTTCAAGTTTGTGCAGATTTCGGGTGACATGCAGCACGACACGCCGCTGTGGTTTTATGTGCTGGCCGAAGCGCAAGCGCCGCTGGTCGATAAATTTGGCGATGCAGAATTCAATGAGACCAAACTTCTCATTGACGAGGGCGCAAAAACGCAGCTGGGCTGGGTTGGCGGCCGCATCGTGGCCGAGGTGTTTTTTGGCTTGCTGGATTCTGACGCAGAGTCATTTGTCAACGCCGCACCTTCGGGGTGGAAGCCTATGCTTGCACCGGCCAATGCGCCCTTGATCTTCAGAAGCCTGCTCAAATTTGCGGATTCTGGCAACGCCTGATTGCTACAGTATATATAGCGTACTATCTATGTTTTACTGTGGCTAGAGGCCTATTTTATTAGAAATAAAGGCATTTGACATGGGTTTTGGTGCTGTGGGTCAATGGCCGATAATGGCAAGCAGCCAGAAGGCCAACAACACCATTTTCGAGAGGCAACCCCCATGCGAATCTGCCGCTTCAATGCCAACCGGCTGGGTATCATCCAGGGCGATCAGGTTTTTGATGTCACGGGTGCGCTGGCCGTTTTGCCCGCCAGCAGCTCTTGCCGTCGGCCGTGCCGTCCCCGCTGCAGCGCGTGAATTTGCTCAGCCCGGTGGCCAACCCCGGCAAGATCATTGGGGCATCGTCATCCGCCACCCCGAACGGCGCAAGGACCATGAGGCCGAGCTGGTGGTGGTGATCGGTAAAACCGGTTCCAACATCGACCGCCAAGATGCCTGGCAGCACATTGCCGGCTACAGCAGCGGGCTGGACATGACGACCCGTGGCCCTGAGGAGCGCAGCCTGCGCAAATCGGTCGATTCCTACAGCGTGCTGGGACCGTGCCTGGTGACGGCAGACGAGATGCCGGATGCCTCGAACCTTGATTTCTCGCTTACCGTCAACAACGAGCCGCGGCAGAAAGCCAACACGCGGGACCTCATCATCGGCATTGCCGAATTGATTGAGTTCGCCTCGTCGTTCTACACCCTGTACCCCGGCGATTTGATCTACACCGGCACGCCAGCAGGCGTGGGCCCGGTGCTGCCGGGGGACCGCATCACCACTGATTTTCAGGGCATTGGCCGGATGGAAGTGGCGGTGCGCGCCGCGCCCGCTGCCCAGGGCCGGGCACCTTGATGCGCGGCACAAATCAGCTTCACGCCAAAGCGGCATCACGCTCACGGCGCCATGTTCCGGGAGGCTTGCCGACCAATCGCTTGAAAGCGCGCGCGAATGCTGCCTCGGAATCGTAGCCAACGTCCAGCGCAATCG
>JAYVNK010000576.1:0-2816 GCA_043758475.1 Comamonadaceae bacterium
CCTTGCCCAGGCGGTGCTCCGACCGGCGCTGGATGGTGGTCTGGCGGAACTCGATCCACTCCACCAACATCTGGCGCAGCGACTTTTGCGTGGGCCGGCCATCCAGCCCGACCATCGTCAAATTGATCGGCGACGAGGTCTCCAGGCTGGTGTGCGCCAAGAGCGTGGTGATGAGCTCCTGCTGCTCAATGCGGCTGGTCTTGGGCTCGCACACCAGGCGCACTGCCGCGTCCTTGTTGGACTCGTCGCGAATCACGTCCAGCACCGCCAGCACCGTGGCTTTGGCCTGGGTCTGGTCCAGCGAGAGCGCTTTTTTGCCAACCTTGATTTTCGGGTTGGTCAGCTCTTCAATTTCTTCCAGCACTTTTTGCGTGCTGACACCCGGTGGCAACTCGGTGATGACCAATTGCCACTGGCCGCGTGCCAGTTCTTCAATCTTCCAGCGGGCGCGCACCTTGAGCGACCCACGGCCGGTGCGGTACGCGTCGGCAATGTCGGCGGCGGAGCTGATGATCTGGCCGCCGCCGGGGTAATCGGGGCCGGGGATCAGGGTCAGCAGTTCTTCATCAGACAGCTTGGGCGACTTGATCAGCGCCACGCAGGCATCGGCAATCTCGCGCAGGTTGTGGCTGGGGATTTCGGTGGCCAGGCCCACGGCAATGCCACTGGCTCCGTTGAGCAACGCAAACGGCAGACGGGCTGGCAACTGGCGCGGCTCCTCGGTAGAGCCGTCGTAGTTGGGCTGGAAATCGACCGTGCCTTCGTCGATTTCATCCATCAGCAGGCTGGTGATTTTGGCCAGCCGCGCCTCGGTGTAGCGCATGGCTGCCGCGCCGTCGCCATCGCGGCTGCCAAAGTTCCCCTGCCCGTCAATCAGCGGGTAGCGCTGCGAAAAATCCTGCGCCATGCGCACCAGTGCGTCGTAGGCCGACTGGTCGCCGTGCGGATGGAAACGGCCCAGCACATCGCCCACCACACGGGCGCTCTTGACCGGCTTGGCGCCGCTGTTGCCATTGGCCCCGCCAAAGCCCAGCCCCATGCGCGACATGGAATACAAAATGCGCCGCTGCACCGGCTTGAGGCCATCGCACACGTCGGGCAGCGCCCGGCCCTTGACGACGCTCAGGGCATATTCAAGGTAAGCGCGCTGGGCGTAGGTTGCGAGGTTTAGGTTGTCGTCGCCATCATTGGTGGATGGGCTTGCAGAAAAATCAAGTTCGGAAGGGTCGCTCATTGAAGACTAATCGGTCGCTTGTTTTGCACTGGACGGGCTTGTGGTTTGATCGGCTGCATCGCTGCTGGACGGCGAGGTCGGCGAGATCGGCGAGGTCGGCGATAGGGGTGCCAGCATGTTGCCGCGCCTTGCCGCGCCGCCCAGCATCTCCATGCGGATGCGCGTGGGCAAGCGCTGCTCAGCCGGTGCAGCCTGAGCCACCGGCGGTTTGAGGCCGAAGTACAAGCCCATCACGGTCTTGACGTAATTCTGCGTCTCTTTGTAGTTTGGAATCTGGTTGCCGGCCTTTTGCACCGCACCCTCACCGGCGTTGTAGGAGGCAAGGGCCAGATCGAGCCGGCCCGGAAACATGTTAAGCAGCAGGCGCAGGTAGCGGCTGCCGGTTTTGACGTTGATTTTGGGGTCGATGAGTTTTTTCTCGATCACCATCTTCTTGTCTGTATCCACGCCAAAACGGCGGGCTGTGTCCGGCATGATCTGCATCAGGCCGATCGCACCTTTGGGCGACACGGCAGCGGTATCGAAACCCGACTCGGTGGCGATCAGCGCCTGCAGCAGTTCATAGTCAATTTTGTGCGTTTTGGCGGCCTCGTGCAGATGCGGTTTGACCGTTTTGTAGGCCGGCGAGGCATCAAAAAAAGCCAGCAGCCTGGGCGGCACAGCGGCAATGGCGGGCGCAGCGCCAGGGCGTGGCGCGTCCGGTGCCAGCGGGGGCATTTTGCTTGTGTCAAAACTTTCCCCCCCCTTGAAAAACATCTCGTAGCGGTCGTCCACCCGCTCGGAAGCAAAGTGCGCCACGCCTCGCTCGTCAATATAGCCCCAGACTTCCGCATGCGCCATATGCTGCGATAATAATAGCAAACCACCTATAATACACGAGGGCCATAGGCTAATTTGACGGATAAAGTTGCAAAAAACACGCGCTAAAACGGATTTCAAACCGTTTTTCGCAGTCACGCCTGACGCATGGTTGCAAACCGGGCTGGGCTGGCTGCTGAAGCGGCCATTGGGGCCACAGGCGGCGCAAAGACTGGCTGGGCGCGGCGTCATCAGATGTCCACCTCCACCGCATCGCCATGCAGCTCCATCAGCTCGCGCCGGGCAGCGGCCTCACCCTTGCCCATCAGCTTCGTAATGAGGATTTCCGTCTGCAAAAAGTTGATGGCCCCGAGTGCAACCGGCAGCAGGCGCCGGGTGTCGGGGTTGAGCGTGGTGTCCCACAACTGCTCGGCATTCATCTCGCCCAGGCCTTTGAAACGGCTGATGCTCCAGGCCCCCTCGCGCACGCCCTCTTTGCGCAGCTTGTCCAGGATGGCTGTCAGCTCACCGTCGTCCAGCGCGTAGGCTTTGGAAGCCGGTTTTTTGCCGCGCGCGGGTGCATCCACGCGGAACAGCGGCGGGCGCGCCACAAACACATGGCCGGTTTCGATCAGTTTGGGGAAATGCCGGAAAAACAGGGTCAGCAGCAGAACCTGGATGTGCGAGCCATCGACATCGGCATCGCTGAGGATGCAGACCTTGCCGTAGCGCAGCCCGCTCAGGTCGGGTGTGTCGTCGGCGCCGTGCGGGTCGACGCCGATGG
>JAYVNK010000577.1:0-8798 GCA_043758475.1 Comamonadaceae bacterium
CGCGTGAGCACCTCGCGCACGGCCAGGCGCTTGGTCTCCAGGCTGGTGCGCTCTTGCCAGGCCCAGGCATTCAGGCCCAGCAGATTCACCACCGCCAGCGCGCCTGCCGCCCAGCGCGCGGCGCGCCAGCGGGGTGCTTGCCACAGCGCCTTCCACAGATTTGACGCACGCTTCCAGGTGCGGGTGCGCCCGGAGTTGACCAGGTCAAACTGCGCCAGGTCCCAACCCGAGTCGGCCGCACGCAGCCAGCGCTGCGCGTTTTGCTGCAAGCCTGCGGGGCGTTGGAAAAAGCCCTCGGCCAGCGTGGCCACGGCGGGTTCGGCCAGGATGGGCGATGAGTCCGGCCAGGCAGCCAGCATCACGCTGCTGTGCGACAGCGGCAGCACTGTCACGCCACTGGCATTGGCAAAAACAATGTGCGCCGATTCGGGCGTGCCGATGACGTGCAGCGCTGCGTCGCCAGGCGCCCCAGTGGCGTCAGCCGCGTTGTTGGCTGCACCAGCCACCCTGTCCGCCGCCACGCGCTGCGGCGCAAACTCGGGCACGATGCGCGACACGGGCCGACCCGCCTGCTCCAGCGTTTGCAGCGCTGTGCGCAGCCAGGCGCGGTCACACACCGCGACCCACACCGGCGCGTCGTCGCGCGCACCAGGGGCCAGTGCAAAATGAAGCTGCGCGGGGTCGTCCAGCAGACGCTCCTCCAGCAGCCCGTCCAGAATCGCGCGCAGGCGCGGTGACGAGCTCTCGGAAAGGAACTTTTTTGACAAGGTGCCACGCGGCAACTGCACTCTATGCCAAGACAGCGCCTGCGCCGGCACCACCGCCACGATTTCGCCATTGGGTGCCGTGGGCAGCAGCGCGACAGGCACACGCGAATGGCCCGCCACCGTGCGCCCATCGGGCGTGAGCACGTAGTCAAACTGCGCTGTGGCCAGCGGCGGCTCGATAGGCAGTGTGATGATCAGCGCGGTCATCTCTTTATTGTAGGGAGGGCTTGGCGTCTGTTTCGGCAATGCCCCGGTCCCGCCACAGCGTCTTCACGTCCAGCCCGTCGCGCTGAACCAGTGAGCGCTCCTGCACCGTGGACTGGTCCAGCCGCAGCCGCCCGCGCACCTCAAAAAAGCGCGATGCCACGCTGTGCTGGCCCTCGACAATCTGCCCCGGACGGTCACCCAGCAGCTTGGCCACATCGCCGGTTTTCTGGAAATGCGCAAGCGCCCGGGCCGTGACGAGCTGGCGTGCACCGGCCATGTCCAGCGTGTCGATGCTGGCAAACAGCACCTCGGCCGGGGCGGTGTTGAGGTTGACCGGTGTGCGCACCGGCAGCACGGCGATGTAGGGCGACAGCGCCGCCACGGTGCGCGGGGACAGCCCCATCCAGGTGAGCTGCTCCACCCGCTGCGGCAGCAGCAGTGCCTGCTTGGCCCGGGTGTTGTCTGCGGTGTAATCCAGCGCGCCGCGCAGGTTCTCGGCCAGCACGGCCAGCTCGGCATTGTCCAGGCCCAGCAGCGTGAATAGCTTGTCAAACGCCCGCAGAGCAGGCGGCGATATCTGCGCGCCCTCCACCAGGTTGAGCACGTTCAGGCGCGACTGCAAGTCAATGATCTGGCCGGAGATGAACGACTGCTGCACGTCGTCGGCCTTGTCTGTGGCGCTGGTGGTGCTGGCGAAAAACGTGGACAGGCGGGCTTCTTCGAGCGGCACCGCCCAAGGCTCGGCCAGATGGTCGGCCCCGCCAGAGCGCGCGTCTTCCCGCAAAACCAGCCGCGCCCAGTCCAGCGCACCCACCAATATCCACGACGATTGCACGCGCGCGCGCTGCGCCGCCTCTACCTCCACGCTGCGCCACTGCTGCCACAGCGCAGCCGCCGCCAGCGTGGCTACCAGCGTGACGACCAGCATCGCAGTCAGGATGGCGGCACCGCCCTGGAAGTGTTGCCCCCACCGTCGTTCACTTCGTGCAACTGGCCGCCCGCCGAGGGGATGGCCGCCAGGGCAACAGGTTTTTGCGCCGGGCCGCCCCAAGCAAAAATGCGGCCCCCTTGGGGCTGAAGCCCGAGGCTCACAGCCTGCCTGCGCAGGCTGGGACGGGCTGAAGAGTCCTTGCCTCTGGCATGGGCCTGTACAGGGAGCCACACGCAGTGGGCGACCGTGGGGGCCACATTTCATGACTTGCCACCCCCAAGGGTCGGCCGCACCCAATCGCGGGTGATCACGCCGCTGAGTGCCTGACTGGGGGGCAGGGTCATCACCAGCCGCACACCGTCGGGCACGGACACGTCAACGCCAGCCGGCGCGCCCACCCCAAGCAGCACGCCGGCCGCGCCCGGCAACGGCGTGCCGGTGCTGGACAGCGGGTTGGTCCAGGCGCCGCCCCGGTAGAAAAAAATCTGCCACTGGGTCAAGGCACCCACGCGCACTTCGCGTTTTTTTTCTTCATCGCCGGGGTTTTGCGCCCACTGTGCGGCCAGGCCCCACGCGTTTTGCACGTCGCCACGGGTTTTAAGCGGCGGCGACTGCCAGCGCAGCCACTGGCCGGCGCCGTCAATATCGCGGCGCGCCCAGGCCACGACGAGGATGCCCTCGGCAGAGGCCGCGTCCGTGCCGCTGGCGGAAGAGCTGTATGCCAAATTGGCACCTGAATTCGCGGCTGAATTTGTCACGCCATTTGTCGAAAAACCCGGCACTGCAGCCTTGTGCCGCGTCATGCGCAGCGCGCGGCCATCCCAGTCCAGCGCCTGGGTTTGCGGCAATTGCACCAAGGCGTCCAAATCGGTCGCCCATTGGTTCAGCCCGGCTTGCAGCGTGAGCACTTCATCGGCGCGCTGGGCAAGCTGGCCCTGCGCACGCGTCATGCCGTCCAGCCCGCGCCAGCTTAAGAGCGCCATCAGTGCCATGATGCTCACCGCCACCAGCAGCTCAATCAGCGTGAAGCCGCCGCAATCCGGAGGCCGGGTGCGGCAAAGCCTTCCAATGCGCATCAAAACTGCCCGAGCACGGTGGACAGCTTCAGCACGGGCGCGCCACCGTTGAAAACTTCCGCGTCAATCCGGCGGAAGTTGGGGTTGGGCGTGGGCCGCACTGACACGGCAACGGCAAAGTTGCGGCCCGCCTGTTCGCAGTCGATCCGCGTGTCGCCAACCCCAGGCATCTGCTTGGCCAGACGCACCCGGACCATCTCGTTTTCGGCGCAGATTTGGGCCAGCAGCACGTCAGACTGGCGCTCGGCATTGCGTGTGAGCGACAGCGTGGCCTGCGTGCCAGCCGTCAGCGCAATGGCCACAATGCTGAGCGCCACCAGCACCTCGACCAGCGTGAAGCCGCGTTGTGACCGGTTTGGGCGTTTTGGGCGCTTTAGGCGGTTTGCATGGCGCACGCCTGTGGATTGGCTCAGGGAGCGATTCATGGCACGCCCGCAGGTGCGTCGCCAGATTGCACCGAAAACGGCCGCACGCCATCTGTCGCCACGCTGACGGAGCGCCCCGGCTGGCTGCTGGAGACCAGCCGCACACTTTGCGGGCCGATGATGGGTTCGGGCCCAAGCAGCACGCTCGCAGCGCCTTGCGTCGCAATGTCTTTGGCCAGCCAGGCCTCGGGCAAGGCACCCGCGGGCAAGCCATCAAATACAAAGCCAGATACCGTGCTGCGCCAGCGCACCGGCACGCCGCTGGACAGCGAGCGGGCACGCCCCGACTCCAGCAACGCCGCCAGCCTCAGTGCCTCCCGCTCAAGCTGTGTCTGCCCCGAATCCCGCAGCGCAAAGCTCACCCCCGCAGACGCCACCGCAATGATCGCAACGACCAGCAGCAGCTCCAGCAGGGTGAAGCCGAGTGAAACTCCACGGATGACGGAAGGTTTTGCCGACGGGCCGCCCCTAGGCAAAATGCGGCCCCCTCGGGGGGCAGGGAGCCACACGAAGTGGGCGACCGTGGGGGTCACATCACTGCCAGCTACCAACATCCGCATTCTTGCCCTCGCCCCCGGCCTGGCCGTCCGCGCCGAACGACAGCACGTCAATCTCCCCCTTCACACCGGGGTTGAGGTACTGGTAGGCACGGCCCCAGGGGTCGTTGGGGAGTTTGTCAAGGTAGGGCTTCCAGCTTGCAGGAATGGGGCCGCTGGTGGGCTTGGTCACCAGGGCCTGCAGGCCCTGCTCGGCGGAGGGGAAGCGCTGGTTGTCCAGCCGGTAGAGCTTGAGCGCCTGCATCAGGTTGGTGACGTCGGTCTTGGCAGCGGTGGCGCGGGCGTCGTCGGCGCGGTCCAGCACGTTGGGCACGATCAGCGCGGCCAGCACGCCAATGATGACCAGCACCACCATCAGCTCGATCAGGGTGAAGCCGCGCTGCAGGGTGCGCTGCAAACTCTTTTGCATTCCCTCAAGCTTTTCCCCGATTTCCTGCCGCTTACTCACGCGCTGCGGGTGGTTTGGCCAAATTTGGGTGGTGATTGTCATCCTCATTGCTCTCATAAATATGTCGCTGTGGTGTGTGGCTTTGACCAGGGCGCTGCCCGCGAGGTTCCATGATAATCGCCCAATGCAAACCAATCCTCAAAGCCTCTGGTGGCCCCGCATCGCTGCATTCGTGCTGGCTGGGCTGGCTGGGGCCAGCGCGGTTTACTGGGGCCTGAAGTGGCCAGGCGCTGGTGCGCCTTCAAGTGCGGCGTCGATGCCGCTGGCCGATGCCGCGCCCGCCAATCCGCAGGCGCTGGCGCGTGCGCTGGGCGGCGGTAATGCCGTGGCCGGGCCACAAGCGGCGGTGGTAGCTGCTGCCAGTGTGGCGGGTCGGCTGGCACTGGTGGGCGTGGTGGCCAACCGCAACCGGGGCGGCGCAGCGCTGATCTCCATCGACGGCAAACCGGCCCGGCCGTACCGGGTAGGCGCACGGGTGGACGATGCGCTGGTATTGCAATCCGTTGCGCCGCGCCGCGCCGTGCTGGCCGACAGCCTTCAGGGGCCTGCCAGCCTGACGCTGGAGTTGCCGCCTCTACCAAAATGACGCGAAATGACGCGAAATGCCTCGAAATGACCCTGACTGAATTCGGGTGAATCCAAGCACCCTGCCTGTAGCCAAACACTACTAAAAAAGTAGCTACTTATGAATAGTACACGGGGGCTATAGGCATTTTTAACCGAAAAAACAGGCAAAATAAACAATCATTGCTGCAAAAACATCTGGTACACCGGGTTGCTGGTTTCTTCGACATGCGGGTAGCCCAGCGTCTCCAAAAATTTGCCAAAGGCCTTGTCATCGGATGCGGGCACCTGCAGGCCGACCAGAATCCGACCGTAGTCGGCGCCCTGGTTGCGGTAGTGGAACAGGCTGATGTTCCAGCCGGGGCGCATCAGGCTCAAAAACTTCATCAGCGCGCCGGGCCGCTCGGGGAACACAAAGCGCATCAGACGCTCATCTTTTGAGAGCTCTGAATGCCCCCCAACCATATGGCGGATGTGTTCTTTGGCCAGCTCGTCGTGGGTCAGGTCGAGCGCCTGGAAGCCGTGTTTGCTGAAATTGGCAGCGATTTTTGCGCTCTCGCCCTTGCCGTGGGTGGTCAGGCCCACAAACACGTGGGCACTGGCCGAGTCGCTGATTCGGTAGTTGAATTCGGTCACCGAGCGCACGCCGCCTGGCAAATTGCCGATCAGCTCGCAAAAACGCTTGAAGCTGCCGCGCTCTTCAGGAATCGTCACAGCGAACAGCGCCTCGCGCTCTTCACCCACCAGGGCGCGCTCGGCCACAAAGCGCAGGCGGTCGAAGTTCATGTTGGCACCGCACAGAATGGCGGCGTAGGTCTCGCCCCGGGTCTTGTGCGTGGCCACGTACTGCTTGATGGCGGCCACGCCCATCGCGCCGGCCGGCTCCACAATGCTGCGGGTGTCTACAAACACGTCCTTGATGGCGGCGCACACAGCGTCGGTGTCCACAATGACGAATTCATCGACCAGATGGCGCGCGATTCGAAACGTCTCCTGGCCCACCAATTTAACCGCCGTGCCGTCGGAAAACAGCCCCACATCAGTCAAAGTCACTCTCTTTTTAGAAGCAACAGACTGCGTCATTGCGTCTGAATCATTCATCTGCACGCCAATCACCTTGATCTCGGGGCGCACCGCCTTGATGTAATTTGCCACGCCAGATACCAGGCCACCGCCGCCAATCGCCACAAACACGGCGTCAAGCCGGCCCGCGCCAGGCCCACCCAGGCTTTGCAACTGGCGCAGGATTTCCATCGCAATCGTGCCCTGGCCGGCAATCACGTCGGGGTCGTCAAACGGATGCACAAAGGTCAGCCCCTGGGCTTTTTCCAACCCCACGGCATGGGTATAGGCGTCGGAATAGCTGTCGCCAAACAGCACCACCTCGCCGCCAAGCCCGCGCACCGCGTCCACCTTGAGCTGCGGCGTGGTAGCAGGCATGACGATAACCGCGCGGCTGCCCAGCTTGCGCGCGCTCAGCGCCACGCCCTGCGCGTGGTTGCCGGCCGAGGCGCAAATCACGCCTTTTTTGAGCTGGGCCTGGCTCAAATGGACCATCTTGTTGTACGCTCCGCGCAATTTGAAGCTGTGTACCGATTGCTGGTCTTCGCGCTTCAAGAGCACGGTGTTGTGCAGGCGCTTGCTCAATGCTTTGGCAGGTTCCAGTGCAGACTCCACAGCCACGTCGTAAACGCGGGCGGTCAGGATTTTTTTCAAGTAGTCGGCGGGGGAAAGGGGTTTGTGCGCCTTGCCTGGGGGTTTTTTTTCCATGGAAACTGTCTTGTATTGTTGATTTTCAAGGGGTCACAGCCGCTTTTCAGCAGTGTCGTAAACCTTGTTTTTCTCGCGTTTGCCAGCGGCGATGACGGTCACAAAAATCTCCGCATCATCCACTCTGTAAACCAGCCTGTAGCCCAAGCCAAGAAGCTTGATTTTGTAGCAGTCTTTCATGCCGTGAAGGGCACTTTGCGGTACACGCGGATCGGTTAGGCGTTCAGCCAGCTTTTTCTTGAAAGTGTCCCGAACGCTGCCATCGAGCCGTTGCCATTCTCTGAGCGCCACAACATGGAAACGCAGCTTAAAGCCCATTTTCGTCAAAGTTCATCCAGCGTGACCTCGACAAACGGGCCCTCGGCGCGTTCCCGCGCCAACTCGGCATCTTCCAGGTCCTCCAGGTGTGTCATCAGGCGTTCGTAATGCGCTGCAGAGAGCAAATAGGCCTCCGGGCGGTTGTGCTTCAGCACTGCAATCGGGCCTTCTTCGGCCTTCTTCAGAATTCCCGCGTAATTGCGTTTCAGGTCGGTCACGCTGACGGCAACATTGCTTAAAACGGTATCCATGTGGGGACCCCTCACATCAAAAAACACTTAAATAAACATCTAAATTTATGCTTTTATTGATGCTAATTAAAGCATGAAATCGGATTTTAGCTGCTCATGACAGAATCACCGCAGTCTAAAACAGGCTCCAAGCCCCTCAGTTCAAGGTAAATCAAGATGGAATGCACCGTCAGCTGGACCGGCAACACCGGCACGCGCTCAGGCATGGGTTTTCTGGCAGAAACCGGCAGCGGCCACACGCTGGTGATGGACGGCGCGCCCGACGCCGCCAAGCCCGAAAACGGCGGCCAGAACCTGGCCCCGCGCCCGATGGAGACGTTTTTGGCCGGTGCCGGGGGTTGCACCGCCTACGACGTTTTGCTGATCCTCAAGCGCGGCCGCCACGACGTGCGCGGCTGCTCGGTCCGCTTAAGCGCCGAGCGCGCAGAGGTGGACCCCAAAGTGTTCACCGCCATCAACATGCATTTCACCGTGACTGGCAAAGGCATCCCCGCTGTGGCGGTGGAACGTGCCATTGCCATGAGCCATGACAAATACTGCTCTGCCAGCATCATGCTGGGCAAGACGGCGACTATCACCACCAGCTTTGAAATGATTGAAGTTTGACTTTGCGGCTACACCCGGTAAGCTACCGTCGTCATTACCTTGGCCGCCGCGCGCATCAGGTCTTTCACGGGTTGCGGCAGTTCCAGCGCACCGGCTTTTTGCGCATCCACTGCATGGCGGGCTTCGTCGTCGCGCATTTGCGCCACCACGGCGCGCGAGGCGTGGTCATTGGCAGGCAGCAGGTTCAAATGGCTTTGCAGGTGGGCTTCCACCTGTTTCTCGGTCTCCACCACAAAACCCAGGCTGATCTTGTCGCCCAGCCGCCCCGCCACCAGCCCCATGGCAAAAGCGCCGGCGTACCACAGCGGGTTCAACAGGGAGGGCCGCGCGCCCAACTCGTCCAGGCGCGCGCGGGTCCACGCAAGGTGGTTGGTTTCTTCGATGCTGGCCTTGGCAAATTGGGCCCTTAACGCCTCATTTTTAGTTGCAATCCCCTGCGCCGCATAAAGCGCCTGGGCGCACACCTCGCCCACGTGGTTGACCCGCATCAGGGCACCCGCACGGGCTTTTTCGGTGGGCGAGAGTTCCGTCGCCTGCTCAGGCAGGGTAGGGCATGGCTGAGTGGCGCGCGGGGTGGCAAACAGGATGCGCAGGGCGTTGTCAACCGTGGCAAGGGTGGCGTCGATCACGTTGAGTCTCCAAAAGCAGTCTGATTTGAACTGGGTTGAACTGGGTTCAATTGAATCACGTCCACCCAACTTGCGGCCCGGCGAAGGGATTGATCGCAAACCGTGATGCATCAAAACGCTGTAATCAAAGCCAGTGTAAAAAAAGAACTTTGAAAGACCTTTACAAGCCACGGGTTTTTGCTGGATTCAGGCGCGTCCTCTATTCCGAGGTTTGGCCTGTTGTGACCCCGCAACGAAAGCATGGTGTTT
>JAYVNK010000578.1:0-2808 GCA_043758475.1 Comamonadaceae bacterium
GCGACCTACCGATGCTTCGCCTTTGACGGCGCGACCTCCCTTTGCTTCCCCTTTGACGGCGCGACTTACGATTTCTGAGTCCTTGGCTGCGTGACCTCCATTTGCTTCACTATTAATAGCTGAGTATTCAGACAGAACGAGGGCTTGAGCCTTAAATACCTCTACAAACTCGCGCCCGATGATCTTGCGCTTGGCCTCGGGGTCGGTCACACCCTTCAAATGCCCCAAAAACTGCTCTGCCGCATCCACGCGGATCACCTTGGCATGCAGCTTGCCGACGAACATGTCCATCACCATGTCGCCTTCGTTGAGGCGCAGCAGGCCATGGTCGACGAAGACGCAAGTCAACTGGTCGCCAATCGCGCGGTGGATCAGCGCGGCGGCAACGGATGAATCGACCCCGCCCGATAGACCCAGAATGACCTCTTCGTCACCCACTTGCGCGCGGATTTTTTCAACCGCCTCGGTGATGTGATCGCGCATCACCCAATCCGCCTTGGCACCACAAATGTCAAGCACAAAACGCTCCAGAATCGCCGCGCCGCGCTTCGTATGGGTTACCTCGGGGTGAAACTGCACGCCGTAAAAGCGGCGCTCTTCGTCGGCCATGCCGGCAATCGGGCAGCTATCGGTGCTGGCCATGAGCTTGAAGCCGGCTGGCAGCTCGGTGACCTTGTCGCCGTGGCTCATCCACACCTGCAGCATGCCGTGGCCCATCGAAGTGGCGTAGTCCTGAATGCCATCCAGCAACTGGGTATGGCCATGCGCGCGCACGTCGGCGTGGCCAAATTCGCGCTTGTCGCTGGGGGCCACCACGCCGCCCAACTGCACGGCCATGGTGAACATGCCGTAGCAGATGCCCAGCACGGGAATGCCCAGCTCGTAAACCAGCTGCGGTGCCCGCAAATCGTGCTCTTCGTAGGTGCTGGCGTGGCTGCCCGACAGGATGATGCCCTTGAGGTTGCCGTCACGGGCGTACTTGCGAAGCCAGTCGCTGGTGACGTCGCACGGATGGACCTCGCAGAACACATGCGCTTCACGGATGCGCCGCGCGATGAGCTGGGTGACTTGAGAGCCGAAGTCGAGGATGAGGATTTTTTGGTGTTGCATGAACGTCAGGGCATCAACTGGTATTGGGTCAAAAATTCAACAGGTTTAAGAATGCGAAACGAAAGGTTTGGGGTGTCGGCCATAACAAGCAGGTCTTTATCACCAGTGACCAGGCAGTCGGCTTTTGCTGACTGCGCCAGGTCAAGAAAAATTTGATCGCGCGTATCGCGGCAGACAGGGATTTGATTCCTGGTGTCAGCAACCAGATCAAGTACATGAACTTGAGTATGGGGAAGATACAAGGCCAATACGCGGGCAATATCTGCTTCAGTGAGTTTGAATTTTTCGTAGGCCAGTACGCGCAGCAGTTCGGCCCTTGTTTCTTTAGAAATGACAGGTGCTACTTGGCCTGCCTGCCAGGCCAGTCGCAGCGGTTTCATCAGACCGCTTCCAAAAAGGGTTGCCGAAATCACCGCGTTGGTATCGATAACGACCTTCAAAACAGCGGATTTTCCCGCCATTACGCACCATCAGTTGCGGGGTTGGCACGCGCCCATTTAACAGCATCGGCAATATCGGCTTCAGTGATACCCAGCTTCTCTATCTTGCGCCATATCGCTTCCATGCCGTCGTCGTGCTTTTGCAGTCGCACTGGCGTGAGCATGATGCAGTCATTGACCGCCTCCACTTCGTAATACTCACTGGGCGGCAATTTCGAGATCACGGCTTTTGGCAGCGTGATCTGGTTTTTGGACGTCATTTTTGCCAACATGATGATTTCCTTGAAGTAAGAATTCCTTACTTTAGCACATCAGCTGCAAAATCACTCCGCGCGATAGTTGGGCGCTTCCTTCGTAATCTGCACGTCATGCACGTGGCTTTCGCGGATGCCGGCCGTAGTGATTTCCACAAACTCGGCCTTGTCCTGCAAGTCGGCAATGGTGGCGCAGCCGCAGTAGCCCATGCTGGCGCGCACGCCGCCGGCCATCTGGTAGACGATGGACACCATGGAGCCTTTGTAAGGCACACGACCTTCAATGCCTTCGGGCACGAGCTTGTCGGCGTTGGGGTTGCCGGTGGTGCTTTCCTGAAAATAACGGTCGGCGCTGCCCTGCTGCATGGCACCAATGCTGCCCATGCCCCGGTAGCTTTTGTAGCTGCGGCCCTGGAACAAGATCACTTCGCCTGGCGCTTCTTCGGTGCCGGCAAACATGCCGCCCATCATCACCGTGCTGGCACCTGCGGCAAGCGCTTTGGCAATATCGCCGCTGTAGCGAATGCCGCCATCGGCAATCAACGGCACGCCAGTGCCTTTGAGCGCAGTGGCCACGCTGTCAATCGCCATGATCTGCGGCACGCCCACACCCGCGACAATGCGCGTGGTGCATATGCTGCCGGGGCCGATACCGACCTTGACGGCGTCCGCCCCCGCCTCTACCAGCGCCAGCGCTGCCGCGCCGGTGGCGATGTTGCCGCCGATCACATCCACTTGCGGGTAGTTTTTCTTGACCCAGCGCACGCGCTCAATCACGCCCTGGCTGTGGCCGTGCGCGGTGTCCACCACGATGGCGTCCACCCCGGCGCGCACCAGCGCTTCCACGCGCTCTTCTGTGCCCTCACCCACGCCCACCGCAGCGCCCACGCGCAGCTTGCCATGGGCATCGCGGGCGGCGTTGGGGAAGCTGGTCTGCTTGGTGATGTCCTTGACTGTGATCAGGCCTTTGAGCTCAAACGAGTCATTGACCACCAGCAGGCGCT